>JAMBLK010000132.1 GCA_023336855.1 Actinomycetes bacterium | reverse complement strand
CGGCTGCTCCGACCATCCCGGCTGAGGGGAAGACGAGGTAGGCGACGACCGTTCCGAGAACGATCGTCAGGGGCATGCCGATCGCGAGCAGCCGTGTCGGAAGATCCATGTCGGCTTCCCACGATCGGAGCTGGATCTTCGATGCGTCGGTGAACAGTAAGAGCGCCAGGGTGAGCTCGAGCACGAGAATGACCGGTGAATCGATCACGCTGATCGATGGGAGGGCCCCCGTTGCGTATCCTATAAGGCCGAGTGTGGCGAAGAACAGTGGGCCGGAGAGCGGTGAAGGCGCGAGTCGCTTGGAGACCAGGGCGTAGGCGAAGAGTGCCGCGCCGAGGTAGACGATGGCTCCGACTTCCACGATTCTCCCCTCAGGCGTGAAGTCGCACGTTACTGCCCTGACTCTCGGCTGAGGCGGCCGAACGAGTCCTCGATCGCTGCGGCCAGAGCTCCCTTTCGCGTCCAGAGGAGTGTGGCGTGTCCACCGCCGACCCAACGGAGTTCGGAACCGGGCCAATGCTCATGCAGTGCTCGTGTTGCAGCGGGCGGTACGTAACCGTCGGAGCGGGCTGAAACCATCACAGCGTGGCGTACATGGTCTGGCGCAGGGCGGTCGAGCACCGACGCCCTGAGGAGCGTCTCACGGAGTCTCGGTTCTGCCGACGACTCTCCACCGAGTGCGGCCCAGTCGATTCCACCTCTCAACGCACCGTCGAGGTACACGGGCGCCGGCGAATATGAGGCAGCAAGTGGTGCCGTAGCGACCGGAAACGGCATCGTCGAACTGACCAGAGCTGCGATGTTTCCACCCATGGAGTATCCGGCAACGCCGGGAGTGAAGCCCTCCTCCCGGACGGTGGCGAGGAGCCCGCGCCCTTCGGTCACAGCTCCGATCCCCATCTGGAAGAAGTCGGCGACAGTGCGTATCGGTTGACCATCGTGGTCGGTGGGGCGGCGGATCCCGTAGTAGGGGTTCTCGAGAACGAGACTGCCGATGCCCCGCTGTGCGAGCCTCCTGGCGATACCGAACCTCGCCCGCGAGTCGTGTTCGTTCCAGGCCGCCATCAGCACGACCATGCGATCAGCTCCGGCTTCCGGCAAGATCCGGGTCACTGCACCGTGCCTTGCGTGGTCGGGAAGCGTCGCAACGGGGCTCTCGAAGATGCCGACCGAGATGCCGATCCCTTCATCGACGGAGTCCGAGAGCCAATCGATCGTGATGGGTGGAGGATTGCCGGATGGCATACCGGCCGCATCGATGGCCGATGAATCTCCCCAACCGTCGGTGAAGAACCGGAGCCGGTGGGGTCCGCGGCTCACGATCGTGCCGCCGAGTCGGTCGATGGGGTGAATCACGAATCCAGCGCTTCAAGCACGTCGTGGTAGAGGCGTTCCTTGATCGTGCCAAGTGTTTCGGCGTCCTTACCGGAGTGCCGTTCGGCGATCTCGACCGACATCGGCACCACGGCATCCTCCGGTACGGCCCGATGGACAACGTGACGGCTGGACGCCTCCCGTCCGCCGAAGCGGTCACCGGAGATCGCAAGGTCGTCGGACCAGGGTGGTGGAACTTTGCGAGAGATCAGTGCCGTCATTCCACGAGTGAACGGGATGCCAACGTCGACCGAGGGAAGTGCGAAGAAGCCACGATCGGCCCGCATGACGCGGTAGTCGTGGGCAAGGGACAGAAGAGCTCCGGCCGCGATGCAGTGGCCATTGATGGCGGCAACGGTGACGAACGGCGCTGAGATGAGACGGGCAAGGAGATGGTCGATCGTCGAGAGGAACGCGTGCAGCTCTGTCGCATCGAGGGCCTCCACGTACCGAAGAGACAGGCCGGTCGAGAAGAACCGACCCGATCCCGTGGTGACCAGGGTACGGGGACCGGAGGTGGCCGTGACTTCGTCGAGCACGTCGTTGAATCGCTCGACGAACGGTGGGTCGATGACGTTCTCGTCGTGGTCGAGTGTCGCGATGAAGACGGATCCACTTCGCTCGAGATCGATCATTCGGTACGCCATCCTCTCGTTGACCCGGTCACTCTCGGACCGGGTACAGTCTGGCGCATATGCAGATCGAAGTCGGCACCAGCGCAACCGTTCACCTCGTCGTCACCGATGTTGACACCGCAATCGCCTTGGGGAGCGGGGACGTACCTGTTCTGGGCACGCCGCGTATCGTGGCTTTGATGGAGCAGGCAGCGGTTGCCGCCCTTGCCGGGACGCTCGACGACGGTGCTACCTCTGTGGGAACCCGGATCTCCATCGATCATCTCGCGGCGTCGCTGGTCGGTGTCACCGTCACCGCTACGGCAGAAGTCGTGGGCCTCGAGGCCCGGGCAGTGTTCTTCCGTCTCACGGTCCATGAGGGTGATCGACAGGTGGCGACCGGGGACCATGTCAGGTTCGTGGTGGATCGGGAGCGGTTCCTCGGCCGGTAGTAACGGGTCGACGGTCTGACGAACCCGTCAGCCGAGCCAATCGACGCGACACCACGAACGACGCTGGCAGTTCGGGCATTGCATCCAACGGCTGTAGTGCTTGCCGGGGACCCACATCGAGATCATCACGATGCGAACGCCTATGTCGAGGTGTGAGGCGCGAGTCTTCGTGTCGCAGAAGGAGCACTCGATCACGCCGGTGCCATGCTGGTGCTCGCCGGTCGAGAAGAGCGCCGCCTGGCCCTCGCGCTTCTCCGGTTCGTGGAGAGCGTCGTCTTCGAGCGGATCGTCGAGTTGGGTTGGCGGTGTCTCGAAGAGGGCTCGTTTGCCTTGGGGGTCTGAGCGTCCTGTCATGTCCGTCTCTCGATCTCTTCTGCAAGTTGTCGGTATGCCTCAGCGCTCTTGGAGCGACGGGCATGGGTCAGAACCGATCGTCCTCTCTCGGGCGCCTCAGCCACCTTGACGGAGCGAGGAATCGGAGGTGCGAGGACCTCGATGTCGTGCGTCTCCGAGACCTCAACGAGGGTTCGCTTTCCTAGGTTCGTTCTGGCATCGAACATCGTTGCCACAGCGCCGAGGACCTCGAGGTCCTCGTTCGTGTATGCCTTGACATCTTCGATCGTTTCGAGGAGCTGCCCCACGGCCCGATGAGAGAGCGTCTCGGCCTGGAACGGGATCAGGACGTGCGACGCAGCTGTCAGGCCGTTGAGCGTCAGGATCCCCAGGGAAGGCGCACAGTCGATGAAGGTGTAGTCGTAGTCGTCGATCACGGATTTGAGGGCGCGACCGAGGACGAACTCCCTTCCGGTCTTCGTGAGCAGATGAATCTCCGAACCGGCGAGGTCGATGGATGACGGCACCAGGTCGATGCCGTTCACATCGATGATGGTGTCGGTGATCTCGACCCGACCCAGCATGACGTCGTGCACGGTCGCATCGAGGTCGTCCGGGTTGATGCCGTTCTCATACGTGAGGCAAGCCTGCGGGTCGAGGTCGACGACGAGGACACGGTTGCCTCG
>JAMBLK010000131.1 GCA_023336855.1 Actinomycetes bacterium | reverse complement strand
TTGGTATCCCCGTATACGCGGTTGGGAGCCCACAGAATGGGCAACTGGCGGGGGCTGCAAACCCTGGCTATCGGCATTGCGCGAAAACAATGTCCGATACGCGGAAAACAGTCGGCCGTGGCCGGACCGCTCGACTGCTCCGGGTCGTAGACTCGCCCTTCTTCTCATGACGCCTGGGTGCTCGACGCGTTTCTGTCACACCCGAATGCGACACTGATGATGACGGAACGTGTGAGAACGAATGGAGGACCAGTGACGAGCGTGGCCGAGCGCCCAACAGGGACGCGTGGTTTGCAGGTGCCCCCGCACAGCGTCGAAGCCGAAGAATCGGTTCTCGGTGCTGTTCTCCTGTCCTCGGACGCCGCGAACATCGCTCTCGAGAAACTCCACGCCGAAGATTTCTACCGGCCGGCGCACCAGCAGGTGTTCGAAGCGGTCCGAACGTTGTTCGACGCGAACGAGCCGATCGATGCCGTCACCGTGTCCGAGATGCTCCGGCGCGACGGATCGCTCGAACGCCTTGGCGGAGTAGCGTTCCTCACCCGCCTTCTCGACACCGTCCCAACGACTTCGAACGTCGACTACTACGCGGGGATCGTCGAGGAGCACGCCCTTCGACGACGGCTCATGCGTGTTGGTGGCACGATCGGCGGGATAGCTGCGGAGATGAGCGAACCGATCGCCGACGTCCTTGACCGTGCCGAGCAAGAGGTCTTCCAGGTCGCCGAACGGCGTGTCGGCGAAGGCCTCGCCCCGATCGATCCACTGCTCGGCCCGGCGATCGAACGGGCAGAAGAGTTGCAGCGGCTCGGGTCGGAGATCACCGGTCTCGCCACCGGTTTCCGAGATCTCGACAGGATGCTGGCGGGTCTCCATCCCACGAATCTCATCGTTGTCGCTGCTCGCCCGGGAATGGGCAAGACGGCGCTGGCACTCAACATCGCCCAGAACGTGGCCCAGAACGACCATGCGGTGGCGATCTTCTCGCTCGAGATGAGCCGAGAAGAAGTCGTCTCCCGGATGCTCTGCTCCACGGGACGAATCGATTCGCAGCGGCTCCGAACCGGCCGCCTCGCAGAGGCCGACTTCACCAAGCTCTCGAACGCGGCGAGCGCCCTCTACAAGAAGCCGATCTACGTTGACGACTCGCCGGGCCTCACCATCACTGAGATTCGGGCGAAGTCCCGTCGCCTCAAACGCCGACCGGGCCTCGATCTCGTCATCGTGGACTACATGCAGCTGATGCACGGCTCGGGCGGGGAGAACCGTCAGCAGGAGATCGCCCTCATCTCGCGTTCGATGAAGAACCTGGCGAGGGAACTCGAAGTTCCGGTCATCGCTGTCTCCCAACTGAACCGGTCGCTCGAGAGCAGAGAGGACAAGCGCCCTCGCCTCGGTGACCTCCGTGAGTCCGGAGCAATTGAGCAGGACGCTGATGTCGTTCTCTTCATCTATCGGGATGAGGCATATAACCCCGACAAGATGGAGTCCAAGGGCGTTGCCGAAGTCGTTATCGCCAAGCACAGACAGGGCGCCGTCGGGAAGGTCCAGATGACCTTCCTGCCCGAATTCACGCTCTTCGCCGACATGGGAAGAGACGTTCCGATCGCATGACGGGTATCAGACTCCTGGTTGTCGAAACCTGGCAACCGGCGTACCGCAGGCCGCTCATTCTGAGTGCGGGCGATCGCGTCACGGTCGGGCAGCAGGACACGGAGTGGACGTCGTACCGGTGGTGCACCAACGAGGCCGGCACGGGCGGATGGGTTCCACATGACTACCTCGTTGTGGAAGAAGACGGCACCGCCACGTCAACGGTCGACTACTCCACAGCGGAACTCAGTGTCGAGGTCGATGCCGTGGTGACAGGGTTCCAGGCGGCCGGTGACTGGACCTGGTGTGTGTCCGATGACGGTGCCGAAGGTTGGGTGCCGAACAGGGCGCTCAGCCGTCTTCCGTAGCGCTCCAGAGCGATTCGGTCCGCCATCGGCCAACAACTACGGCTGCTCCGATGGCCGCCGCCGCTGCGATCGGGACCCACATCCAGGAGCCAGAGACGCGACGGGGAGGATCGTTGCTGTCTGCTGTCTGCTGCTCGCGCCGGCGAAGCCGGCTCCTATGTGATGCAGACTCCTTCCGCACCATGGCGGGGATCTCGCAGCAGTATCGAAACCACGACGGCTCCGGCCATCGCAACGGCATCGAGGACCAGCACGGTAGCGAGGGGGATCCACATCACGACGATCCCGATCACGAGGGGGAGGAGAGCGAGTGGAGCGAGAAGCGTTCCCAGCAACGCCACGCACGTCGCTCGGAGATGATCCGGAGCCATCTCGAGGATGATGTTCGCGTAGCCGAGGCGGAGGCCGCTCATCGTCGCGCCGACGAGGAAGAACGTGACGTAGAGAGACATCGGTCCGACAACGAGCGCCGCAAGCCCTGCCAGGGCAGCGCCGAGACCGACGATCGACGTTCCGATGATCACTGCCCGGTTGCCGAATCGGTCCCCGAGCCAACCCCACAGGAGGTTGGACAACGCCGCCCCCGTCATCTGTGCCGCCAAGTAGAGGCCGACGGCTGCCTGGTTCACCCCGATGTCATTGAGAGCGAACAGGACGAAGAACGGAGCCGACATGAGAAGGACGGACGTGAGGCCCCTGGCTGTAAGCAACCGCTTGAAGTTCTTGTTCACTTTCGTGAGGTGGACGGCTCGCTGGATGGACTCACCGAGGGATTCGGTCTGGCGCTCGTGGGTCGATGGGGGTTCCTTGACGATGACGATTCCGACGAACGCGATGAGGAGAAACACGGCCGCCAGGAAGAAGATCACGGCATAGTTCATCGGATACCCGATCCGGTACGGATCGGACAGGATCCACGCGACCACCCAACCCGCCCCGATGGCGAGCGCGTAGCCGATGAGTTGCTTCCATCCGATGAATCGACCGCGCTTCTGCGTCGGGATCGCCTTCGCGAAAACGTCGGCATAGACCACCGAACCGATACCGCCGGCGAAGGAGAAGGCTGCGAAGAGTCCCACGAGAAGGAACAGGACAAGGTCGGGTCGATCGAGGGCGAACATAGCGGTGACGACCGCCAGGAGGAGCCAGGAAACCCATCGCATCGTGATGATCCACATGAGGATCGGCTTCTCGTAGGGGCGGTCTTCCACTCGGTAGGCCGTGATCATCTGTGGAACGACGTGCCCGATCTCCTGGGCAACCACCATCAACCCGATGACGACCGTCGATCCAGTCAGGGTCGCGATGAACGACGGCAACACCGTGTTGATGTTCGAGAAGGCCTCAGAGAGTTGGAAGAAGACGCCGTGAATCAGACCACCGGTGAAGTTCCTGCGGTAGTC
>JAMBLK010000130.1 GCA_023336855.1 Actinomycetes bacterium | reverse complement strand
GATGAACTGCGAACGGTTGCAGAAACGGCCCGACTCGTCGTTCTCGACGCGGCCTACGCTGAGTTCGCAGACGAAGACCTCACTGCCGCCGCCCTCGATCTCGGCAACACGGTGGTCGTTCGCACACTCTCGAAGGCCTACGGTCTCGCCGGACTCCGGATCGGGTACCTTCTCGGCCCACCCGACCTGATCGCAGAGATGGCCTCGTACGGCAGCCCCTACTCGGTGTCATCCCTGTCGGCTGCCGTCGCCCTGGAGCGCCTCGACCGCCCCGGAGACATCGAGGGCTTCGTCAAGGAGGTCCGATCGGAACGAGACCGCCTCGCCGATCTCCTCAAGTCCGGCGGTACCTCCTCCCTGCCTTCCCAGGGCAACTTCGTTCTCGCGAAGGTTGGCAACCCCGAGTGGGTCGTCGGCGCCTGCAGCTCACTCGGCGTCGGCGTCCGCCGTTTCACCGGTCGCGGTGATCTCGACCGGTGGATCAGGATCACCCTGCCGGGGGAACCTCAAGCGTTCGCCCGACTCGAACGAGTGCTGACAACGGCCCTGAATCCCGAAGCGATCCTCTTCGACCTCGACGGGGTCCTCATCGACGTGAACGGGTCGTATCGACGGTCGATCATCGAGACGGCGGCCTCGTTCGGAACGACCGTGACCGAACGCGACATCGAGGAAGCCAAGGCTGCGGGTGGAGCGAACGACGACTGGGAACTCACCCACCGGTTCATCACCGACCGTGGCGGTCAGGTCGAGTACGGCAGGGTTGTTGAACAGTTCGAAGAGATCTACCAGGGACGCCCCGGGCGGCCCGGCCTCAAGTTCACCGAGCGACCGCTCGTCGACCGGTCCACGTGGCGTCGATGGGCGGATGGCTTCCCCCTCGGCATCGTGACCGGCCGACCCAGGAAGGATGCTGAGGAGGTACTCGAGCGGTTCGGGCTCCTGGCAGACACAACGGTCCTCGTGGCCAGGGAGGACGCTCCACTCAAACCCGATCCCGGACCGGTGCTCCTGGCGATGGCCGAACTCGGCATCGAGCACTCCTGGTTCGTCGGCGACACCCCCGACGACGTCGAGGCCGCACGATCCGCCGGCGTCGTCCCTATCGGTGTCTTGGCGCCGAGCGCCGATCCACAGCGTGCCGCCCGAGCAATGTCGCGGGCAGCACGAGTCCTCGCACGAACCGTCGATCTGGAGGAGCTACTCCCATGACCAGGACCGCAACACTCGACCGAAGAACCAACGAAACAGCCATCACGGGACGAATCGACCTGGATGGCAGCGGCGTATCCGCTGTCGACACCGGTCTCGGTTTCCTCGACCACATGGTCGTCACACTCGCCAAGTACGCCGGGTTCGATCTCGAACTGAGCGCGGTCGGAGACACCGTCGTTGACGATCATCACACGGTGGAGGACTGCGCCATCGTCCTGGGTCGCGGTATCACCGAAGCCCTCGGCGATCGGGTCGGTATCCGGCGATTCGGATATGCGTACGCCGCTCTCGACGAGTCGCTGGTGCGCACCGTCGTCGACCTCTCCGGCCGCCCCTGGCACGAAGTCCATCTCGGTTTCGCCCGGGACAGGATCGGCGACGTCGCGACGGAGAACATCATCCACTTCTTCCGGACCCTTGCCATCGAGGCCCGCATGGCGTTGCACGTGGACCTGATCCGTGGCGACAACGACCACCACCGGGCGGAAGCGGCATTCAAGGCGACGGCCCTCGCGTTGAGATCGGCCGTAGAACTCACAGGCGCCGACACGCCGAGCACGAAGGGGACTCTCACATGAGCACCGACGTCGTCATCGTTCCGACCGGTACCGCGAACATCGCCTCCGTGAACGCCGCGTTCCGGCGACTCGACGCCGAACCGAAGCCTGCAGAGAGTCCCGACGACGTCGGGGACGCCGACTACCTGGTGCTACCGGGAGTGGGAGCGTTCGGGGCCGCCATGGGACGCATCGACGAGCAGGGGTTCCGGGAGTCGTTGGTCGATCGGATCGAGGAAGGAAGACCGACGTTGGCCATCTGCCTCGGGATGCAGCTTCTGGGTGAGAAGAGCGACGAAAGCCCGCAGGTCTCCGGCCTCGGTGCCGTCCCCGAGAGAGTCACTCGATTCCCCCAGAACCTCACGGTGCCGCAACTCGGATGGAACCGGGTGACACCCGATTCCACGAGCCGATTCCTCGAGTCCGGATGGGCGTACTTCGCCAACTCCTACAAGTTCGAGACCGTGCCGGATGGCTGGATCGGAGCCCGAACCGAGTACGGGGGCGAATTCGCATCTGCGATCGAGCGTGGTAACGTGCTCGCCTGCCAGTTCCACCCTGAGCTATCCGGAGCGTGGGGAGCGGATCTCCTCCGCCGCTGGCTCGACGGTACAGGGAGCCGATCCTGATGGCGGCCCCGAGACTCATCCCGTGCCTCGACGTGAAAGATGGACGCGTCGTCAAGGGCATACGGTTTCAGGACCTGCGCGACGCCGGCGATCCCGTCACCCAGGCCGCGAGGTATCAAGACCAGGGAGCGGATGAGATCGTCATCCTCGACGTCTCGGCCACGCCCGAGGGCAGAGGCCACGCCGTGGAAACGACGTCGAGTGTGCGCCAGGTCCTATCGATTCCCTTGACCGTGGGAGGAGGCGTCCGGAGAGTGGATGATGCCCTGGCGTTGCTTGAAGCAGGCGCCGACAAGGTCGCGGTGAATACGGCCGGCGTACAGAGACCGGAACTCATCGACGAACTCGCCGATCGCTTCGGGTCACAGTGCACGGTCCTGGCCGTCGATGCAGCGCGCCGGG
>JAMBLK010000129.1 GCA_023336855.1 Actinomycetes bacterium | reverse complement strand
TGGACGGCGACTGGATCGTCAACGCCTGGGTGAAAGAAGCGATCATGCTCTACTTCCGCATCACCGAGGTGCGGACGATGGGAGCTGGCCCTTTCGAGTACCACGACAAGATCCCGACGAAGACCGGCCTTCACGAAGCCGGCATCCGTGTCGTCCCACCGGGCACTGTGCGTTACGGGGCGTTCTGCGAACCGGGTGTCGTCGTGATGCCGGGCTACGTCAACATCGGCGCCTACGTCGGATCCGGGACCATGGTCGACACGTGGGCCACGGTTGGTTCGTGCGCCCAGATCGGGCGTGACGTCCATCTCTCCGGCGGTGTCGGCATCGGCGGTGTGCTCGAACCTGCCGGTGCACGTCCCGTCATCATCGAAGACGGCGCCTTCATCGGGAGCCGCTCGATCGTTGTCGAAGGCGTCATCGTCGAAGCCGGAGCGGTCCTCGGGGCGAACACGACGCTGTCCGCATCCATCCCCATCATCGACGTCACGGGTGACGAGCCGGTCGAGATCAGGGGGAGGGTCCCGGCCAATGCCGTCATCGTCCCCGGAGCAAGGGCGAAGGAGTTCCCGGCAGGTACCTACCACCTGCAAGCGCCCCTCCTAATCGGCTACCGATCAGAGACGACCGACAAGAAGACGTCGTTGAACGACGCCCTTCGGACATTCGCGGTTGAGATATGAGCCTCACCGACACGCTCGTCGAGCTCATCAACATCCCGTCCGTCATCGGGGACGAGGAGGAGATCACGACCGCGATCGAGTTCCGTCTCGCGGCGGTCCGACCCGTCAACCGGCTCGGCAATGCCCTTGTCGTCGGTGTACCCACCGGAAGGCCGATCATCGTCCTTTACGGCCACACCGACACCGTCCCCGAACAGGACAATGCCGCGGCCAGCGTGCATGGCCAACGTATCTACGGGCTCGGGGCATCCGATATGAAAGCCGGCCTGGCGGTCATGGTTCACTTGCTCGAGAGCCGTGAGGTCATCGACGGACCGTATGACCTCGTCGGCGTCTTCTACGACAAGGAAGAGGGACCCTCGGCCGACAACGGACTCGAGGACGTTCTCGACGCTGTTCCATGGCTTGCCGACGCCGTGTTCTCGATCGTGCTCGAGCCGACCGATCTCAACCTCGAGTTGGGGTGCAACGGAGCGATGAACGCAGACATTGTCTTCAACGGTCACGCCGCCCACAGTGCACGGCCGTGGCTGGGAGAGAACGCCGTGACGAAGGCGGGCGCGTGGCTCGCCGAGATGCATGACCGTCGCCCGGAGCCGGTCGAGATCGCCGGTCTCGAGTACCGCGAGGTTTTCTCAGTGACGAAGGCATCAGGGGGAATCGCCAACAACGTGCTCCCCGCCCGATTCACGCTCAACCTCAACTACCGGTTCCCACCGATCTACGACCTCGGTGAAGCCGAAGCCAGACTCCGGGATGTCGCGTCGGCAGCCGACGAGGTCCTGATCACGGATCGTGCATCGGCCGGCACGATCCCCGAGGGGAACCCACACCTTGGTCGCCTCGAAGAACTCGTCGGGGGAGCCAAAACGGCGAAGCAAGGATGGACCGACGTTGCCCGCCTCACGGGGCGGGGAATCCCGGCCGTCAACTACGGCCCCGGTGAGGTCGCTCAGGCCCACCAGGTGGCCGAGTCGGTGCCGGTCGAGAATCTCGAGATCGTCTTCCAGGTGCTCCACGACTTCCTGACGGTGTGAACGAGGAGCCGGGAGTCGGGTCGACGCTGCCTTCGCTCGGTAGCCTGTGTCGTGACTGGAGGAGGATCGCCCGTGGTTGATGTGGTCTTGGAATGCAGCGATCTGCGCAAGATGTACGGAGATCTGGTTGCCGTCGACGGCGTCGGATTCACCATTGAGGCGGGGGAGACGTACGGCCTGCTCGGCCCGAACGGAGCGGGCAAGACGACAACGATCTCGATGATTGCCGGCCTGCTCGATAACGACGGCGGAAGCGCTGTCGTATCCGGCAACCAGATCACGACGAAGAGCACCGCCGCCAAAGCGGCGATCGGACTCGTGCCGCAGGATCTCGCCATCTACCCGGACCTCACTGCCCGGGAGAACCTCCGGTTCTTCGGGAAGCTCTACAACATCGGTGAAAGCCTCAGCGAACGCGTCGACGAGATCCTCGACATCATCGAACTCTCGGACCGGGCCGATGATCAGACCAAGGAGTACTCGGGGGGCATGAAGCGCCGCCTCAACATCGGACTCGGGTTGCTCCACAAACCGGACCTGCTGATCCTCGACGAACCGACGGTCGGAGTCGATCCGCAGAGCCGCAACGCCATCCTCGAGAACGTGGAACGTCTCGGTGCCGAAGGTATGGCCGTCCTCTACACGACGCATTACATGGAGGAAGCCGAGCGTCTCTGCGACCGGGTCGGCATCATTGACGAAGGGCAGATCATCGCCGAGGGTACGCGGCGCGATCTCGTCGCCCTCGTAGGGGAACGGGACCGGTTGCACCTCGAGCTATCCGGAGATGCCTCCACAGTTGCGGATGCGGTATCAGCGATCGACGGCATCGAGTCGTGCTCGTCGGCCGGACCCGAGTTGGAGGTTGTGACAGTGAGCGCGTCGCGGTCACTGCCGGACGTTGTTCTCGCCGTCACCGAGGCTGGGCTCGATGTCCACTCCATCCAGGTATCCGAACCGGATCTCGAATCGGTGTTCCTCCACCTCACCGGGAAGGCGCTACGGGAGTGACAGGTGCCGCGTTCACGATCACGGCAAAGGACCTGAAGGAACGCTTCCGCGACCGATCCGCGATCATGCTCGCCGTCGTAGTTCCTCTCGGCCTCGCGTTCGTCATGAATCTGACGCTTGGACCGGTAACCGAGCAGTCGTTCAGCACCGAGATCGCGGTCCACGATGCCGACGGCGGACCGATCGCCGCCGGCTTCGGAGGGATGCTCGCCGGCGTCGATGCTGAAGGGTTTGTAGTCGTCACCGAGGTCGACACGGCAACGGAAGCAAGGGCCCTTGTCGACGATCACAGCGTCTCTACGGCGTACCTGGTGCCCGAGGGTCTTTCGGACGCGGTCGCCACGAACGAGGAGGCGGAGATCGTTGTCGTTGTCGATCCGGACCAACCGATCGGCTCTGAAGTCGGGAAGGCGCTCGCCGTCGGATTCGCCGCGGAGGTGAACGCAGTCCGACTCTCGGTTGCCACAGCGCTCGCCCTGGGTGCCGAAGATCCGGAGGAACTCGTTGTCGAAGCTCAGGAGGTCCGTCCAACGATCGTACTTGCCGACGCGATGACCGAAGGCCGCGGGTTCGACTTCTCCAGTTTCTACGCCACGGGTATCGCAGTTTTCTTCATGTTCTTCACCGTTCAGTTCGGTGTACTCAGCATCATCGACGAGCGCGAGAACGGAACGATGCCACGCCTCCTCGCAGCTCCCATCTCGAAGCAGTCGATCCTCGTCGGGAAGTTGCTTGCTTCGTTCCTCGTCGGTGTTGCGAGCACGGTTGTCCTGTGGCTTGCCACGACGTTGCTGATGGGCGCCGAGTGGGGTGGAACGTTGATCGTCATCGTTCTCGTCGCCGCCGGAGTCACGGCCGCCAT
>JAMBLK010000128.1 GCA_023336855.1 Actinomycetes bacterium | reverse complement strand
CTGTCGAGTGCAGGACCTGACGTTCCCCTGAACTGGGCATCCATCTCGGCCGCGAGGATCCCGGCGAGGGATGTCTTGCCGAGGCCGGGAGGTCCGGAGAAGAGCACATGATCGATCGCCTCGCCGCGGCCCTTGGCAGCTTCGATCAGGATGGCGAGACGCTCCTTGAGGGCGCCCTGCCCGATGAAGTCGTCCATCTTCCTGGGACGGAGGCCTGATTCGATCACCTCATCTTCGGGTGTCGTGCCGCCGGTCAGGAGGCCTTCTTCTCTCATCGCTCTCTCCGCTTGCCGAGCGCCTGAAGGGAACGCTTCAGGAGTTCCTCGACGGGTAGATCGCCGGGAAGGTCACGCAGAACACCGCTGATCTCGTCGGACTGATAGCCAAGTCCTTCGAGCGCCGTCCTGACTTCACCGAGCGGTCCGGAGGCCTGAAGGTCACCGTCGGGTACATCGAGCTTCGGACGCAGCTCAAGAAGCAGTTTCTGTGCCGACCTCTTTCCAATGCCTGGTACGGCGGTGAGCGCCGCCGCGTCGTCGGTAGCCACGACCCTCCTCAGATCATCGGCCGTCATCGTCGCAAGGATCGCTAGGCCCACTTTCGGGCCGATCCCTGAGACGCCCATCAAGAGACGGAAGAGATCGCGATCGTCGGCTGTCGTGAATCCGAAGAGGGCCAACTGGTCTTCACGCACGTGCAGGTGTGTGTGCAACACGATCTCCGAGCCGATCCCGGGGAGCTCTGCGAACGTTCGTCCCGTTACGGCGATCTCATATCCGACACCGCCGACGTCGACCGTCACAGCATCAGCGCCGGCAGCGACGAATTCGCCTCGGATTCGACCGATCATGAGATCCTCGCTGCCAGTGAGGAATGCTGGATGTGACACAGCGCCACGGCCAGAGCATCCGCGGCATCGGCCGGGGTCGGAGCGCTCGGGAGCCCGAGACGCATCGCGACGACGCGCTGCATCTGCTGCTTATCGGCGACGCCTGAGCCGGTCAGAGCCATCTTGACTGCCGAAGGGGTGTACTCGGCGGTCTCGAGACCAGCTTCCGAAAGCACGAGGAGGGCGATGCCCGAGGCTCGTGCGACCGATATCGCCGTCTGTCGATTGTTGTTGACGAAGACCTGCTCGATGGCGGCCATCCCCGGCTGGTACTCCGCCACGATCTCGCGAAGGTCGCGTGCGAGTTCGACGAATCGCTGTCCCAGTGGGTGTGACGGTTTCGTGCGAACCACACCGGCGGCGACTGCTGTCTCCGTTGCACCGGACTTCTCGATGATCCCGTACCCGGTGCGAGTCAAACCGGGATCGATACCCAATACGAACATATGTTCTACAGGCTAGCGGACGGCGGTGACAGAACCCAACATTGCAGGACCATAGATTCTTGATCGACACGAGCCTCGGCTGAAGTCCCTGGTAGGCCAACGGACCGCGGGCGTTGAAGCATCACAGCATGTCGATGCGGTAGGAGCGAACCGGCCTCTGTCGCCCTGATAGCGCACCAACTTCACCGGGCGAGATCTAGTGCAGTCCATGACTAATCCTCAGTTCTCTGGACCGAGCACACCCAGCCGGTTACGAACGCACAACGAACCCTCGCAACGACTCGTCAGGTTCGACGGGGAAGACATCGACCGATCGGACCCGCGCCGACCGTGGCCCCTCCCTCAGGAATGCGACGAACTGTTCGAGCACCGGTTCATGGCCTTGTGCCCATGTCTTGACCGAGCCGTTCGGCATGTTCTGAACCCAGCCGACCAGGCCGAGTTCCTGGGCCACATGGATGACGGCATAGCGGTAGCCGACGCCCTGGACACGCCCACCGATCGTGACGGTGATCGCCTTCTGGTCCATCATGGTCCCATCGTGGCAGACCGATGCCCCCTTGGGCATGTCAGTCACCCGTGTGCGCACAGGTTTCTATGTGGATGGAGTCGGGATGCTCCAAGCTCTCGACGATAAGGTCAGCCGACGAAGTCGTATCCGAGGTCGTGGATCAACTGGGCGATGAGAATCGCACCGGCTTCGGTCGGATGCATCTGGTCAGTCGCTATGAGCCCCTGGTCCTGTGGATCGTTGGTGCCGTCCGGACCCATGAACTCAGCAAACACCTGTGCCGTCGGAATCCCATACTTAGCAGCCGTTTCGGCGAAGAACTCCTGAGCCTCAAACCAATATGGGTTCGTCATCTGCAACGTGTCAGCGGCGAGCTGATCCTCGACGACGATCGCATACACGCCGACAGCGCGAATCAACGTCTCAGACGGATCAACAGCCTCCGTCAGCAGCGAGAAGATCTCCTCAACATCGTCCTTGTACTCGGCAAGGGAATCCCTCATGCATTGCTGCCGGTCGTCCCCTCCACAATCCACCGGGTCCATTCCCCCTAGTCCGGCGGCGGTCAGGACGGCGAATGCCATTGCATCGATGGGACTCTCGATGATGACGACATCGGCTTCTGCCAGGTCTGATTGCGCTCGATCAGACTTCAGGTCGTCGACGACATAGGGTGGGTAGCCGTAGTCGTACATCGGCATCTGTACTTCGACGGAAGCTCCGAGGTCGTCTTCCAGCATCCCGGCGTATACATCGATCGCCCCTTGATCCGCTGCGGGGTAGGTGAGGAGCGAGTCGCCGTACGTCACGATCACCAACGACTGATCTGAATCGCTCGGAGCCGTCAACGAAGACGACCCCGACGAGCAGTTCGCGGCCAACAGCAGAACCAGAACCGTCAAGAGAGTGAAGGACCGCCGGGACAGGGTTCGCATCATCAGAACTCCTCGTCGTAGTCCGATGTCGCCTGGCGTCCCCGCTCTCACAACGATGGCACAACTCCCGGGTCCGACAAGGGTGCCTTGCTCCCGCTCTCGTTGATGCGGACCAACTTGGCAGCCCAGAAGTGAGTCGAATCGTTGCCGAAAAAGGGAGAACCCAGCGACCCCGGCTCAGTCCTCGAGTTCGGCGATGACCTCGTCGGG
>JAMBLK010000127.1 GCA_023336855.1 Actinomycetes bacterium | reverse complement strand
GGACGGCCTTCAACGTTCGCCGGCCTTGCGGGTATGGGCGATCTCATCGCCACGTGCATGTCATCCGAGAGCCGGAACCACCGGGTCGGTCTCGGTCTGGGGCAAGGGAAGTCGATCGAAGAGATCGTCTCGGAGATGAACATGGTGGCCGAAGGTGTCAAGTCGACCAAGGGCATCCTCGCCCTCGCCGACCGCTACAACATCGAGATGCCGATCGCCGAACAAGTAGGTCGAGTCCTCTACGAAGATGCGTCGGTTCCCGAAGCGATCGCGATGCTCATGGGGAGATCAGCGAAGCCGGAGTAGTAGATCAGTAGCGGGTAGAGCAGTACTGATCTACTGATCTACTGATCTACTCGCCGCCGGGCGCACGAATGATCCTCGTTCTTCCTCAACAGCGACCCTCACAACGCACCCAGGCCAATGATCGTTGACCAGACCCATCGCTTGCATGAAGGCGTAGGCCGTCGTTGGTCCGACGAACGAGAAACCACGGCGTTTCAGATCCTTCGCCAGGGCTATCGACTCAGCGGTTGTGGCATCCCGCGTCGGTGGACGGGCGTCCGGTTCGAACGACCAGATGAGGGCGCCGAGCGAGCCGAACTCGTCGATGACTTCAAGCGAGCGTTGGGCGTTGTTGATCGTCGACCGGATCTTCCCCTGGTGACGAACGATGCTGGCATCGCTGAGCATTCGGGCGACATCGTCCTCTCCGAACAGTGCGACCTGTTGGATGTCGAACCCGGCGAACGCCTCCCGGAACGCGGGTCGTTTCCTGAGGATCGTGATCCATGAAAGCCCCGACTGGAACCCCTCGAGACTCAGCTTCTCAAACAGGCGCTCGTCATCGTCGACCGGGCGGCCCCACTCGTCGTCGTGATACCCCACGTAGTCGGGAGTCCCGTTCCCCCAACTACACCGAGCCACGCCATCGCTGCCTGTGCCGATCTGGTCCATGGGCACCGACGCTACTCGACGTCCGGTTCCTCATCTAGCCCCAGCGCTCGTCGCTGGGCGGCCCGGCTGTAACGGAGCACGACTTCGATGAGTTCCTGGGCGTAGTCGGGGTCCATGTCGCCCTCCTCCGCCTCCTCACGCATCTCGGCGATCAGCTCCGCCTCTCGATCAGGCGATCTCATCGCAAGCTCTCGTTGCGCCTTGAGGCGCCCGATGTCCACCGAGTTCCGTAGGCGCTTGCTCAGGAGCCGGATCACCTGGCGGTCGATTCGGTCGATCTCGTCACGCATCGAGGGAATCCCGAGAGCATCCATGAGGGTCGTGAAACACTTCGGATCAAGATGGGATCCGTTGCCGGCAAGAGCATTCGCAGGATCTGGATGGAGCGGAACCACGAGCCCGTCTGCCCCGGCGCTGCGTGCCGCGAGCGCCAGCGGTCGGACCAGTTCCGGATGACCGGCAGCCGACGACGGATCCACGATCACAGGGAGATGTGACATCCGCTGCACGGTCGGGATCGCCGTGATGTCGATCGTGTCAGAAGTGCGGGGATCGAAACCCCTGCTCCCCCGCTCGCAGAGAATCAGCTCATCGTTGCCAGCATCGAGCACGTACTCGGCGGCCAGCAGCCACTCGTCGATCGTCGCCGCCGACGCTCGGTGGAGGATGACCGGTCGGTCGATCTCACCCACGGCACGGAGAAGCACGAAGTTCTGCATGTTGTCCGGACCGACTTCGATCACGTCGACGTGCGTTGCGGCAAGGTCGACATGGTCGGGCTCAAGAACCTCAGTGCTCACCGGGAGTTTCGTCTCCCTGCCAGCATGTTCGAGCATCCACAGCGCGTCGGGACCGAGACCCCGGTACTCATACGGAGAGGAACCGGCCAGGAACGTGCCGGCGCGCAGGATCGATCCTCCATTGTCCGCAACGACGCGAGCGGCAGCAAGGATCTGGTCCTCGCTCTCGACGGCGACCGGTCCGGCGATGACGGGATATGAGCCGTCACCGAACTTGACGGCCCGGACCGGGACGATCGTCGTCTCGATACCTGGTCGTCGATGACTCTTGAGTGTCGGTTGTTCTGACATGGTTCCTCCATCGGGAGGGCTCCGGATACCACAAGACCCGGAGCCTTGGCTCCGGGTCGCTGTGGGGGTGTGTTGGTGTGTGGTGCCGCTACCGCCGTATCACGTCGACCCGGGCACAAGGCCCGGTGAACTGATACGTAAATCGATAGCTTGCGGTCACGGACGGGAGAGTAACGGCTCAGAGCGTGTCAGTAAAGCG
>JAMBLK010000126.1 GCA_023336855.1 Actinomycetes bacterium | reverse complement strand
TCGATGAGATCCTGCACCGTGATCTTGTCGTAGCTCTTCTCCACGATCAGTGACAGCAGCGCGTTGCCGAGTAGTTGTTTGGTGCGGCGCACTCTGCGGTCTTGACGTTCCTCTGTGGTCACAGTGTTGCCTCGATTCCGCGCAATCTCGCGATGGTGTTCAGAAGGGGACGTTTCGGCTGGATTGACCGTTGACTTGCCGGATTCCCTCCCATATCTTATCGAACATAATGTCTA
This sequence comes from Actinomycetes bacterium, assembly GCA_023336855.1. Taxonomy (GTDB): domain Bacteria; phylum Actinomycetota; class Acidimicrobiia; order Spongiisociales; family UBA5794; genus JAHEEL01. The sequence continues at coordinate 5,060 of JAMBLK010000126.1, read as the reverse complement.
GTACAAGACACACTGTAAGGGATAGCGGTCGGTGTTTCAAGCATCAATGCTGCCGATCCCCTCTTGCGGATCTGGAGGTTCGATGACCACCCACCTACACAGCGGCGCGGGTGCAACCACGAACGACAAGGCGGGCCCGTCGCGTCGACGCGTGGTCGATCTCGAAGGCGTCACCAAGGTCTACGAGACTGGCGTTGGGGGGTTCTCGGCACTGTCCGACGCCGATCTTGCCATCGACGCCGGCGAGTTCGTCGCCATCGTCGGGAAGTCGGGAAGCGGCAAGTCGACGCTGCTCAACATGCTCACAGGCATTGACCGGCCAACGTCGGGCGTCGTCCAGGTCAATGGGACGGTCCTCGACGATCTCAGCGAGAACGAGGTCGCCCGGTGGCGCGGAGAAAACGTTGGGCTGGTCTTCCAGTTCCAACAGCTGATGCCAACGCTCACAATCATCGAGAACGTGATGATGCCGATGGACTTCACCAAGTCGGTACCGATGAAGGATCGCCGCCCGCGGGCACTGGACCTGCTGGAGCTGGTAGCCATCGCCGACCAGGCAGACAAGTTCCCATCGGCGCTATCGGGTGGGCAACAACAACGTGCTGCCATCGCCCGCTCGTTGGCCAACGATCCGCCTCTCATCGCAGCGGACGAACCGACCGGCAACCTCGACTCGCATACGGCCGATTCGGTTCTTGGACTCCTTGGCGACCTGACCGCAGCAGGGAAGACGGTTGTGATGGTGACCCATGAACGCGACATTGCGGCGCGTGTGGACAGAGTGGTGACCGTTGCCGACGGTCGCATTCTGGGAGGAGACAGTCTGGGAGCAGCCGGAGAAGGAGCGAAACGACCCGCGGCCGGAGCGGGGGAATCTCGTGAGTAGCACGCTCTGGCGAAAGGTCATGCGCGATCTGTTGCTCAACAAGGGCCGGACACTGCTGGTGATCGCGGCGATCGCGGTCGGCGTAGTTGCCGCTGGTTCAATCCTCACCGCGTATTCGGTGATCACGAGAGAGGCAGATCGCAACTACCTCGAGACGAATCCACCATCGGCGATCCTCTATCTCGAGTCGGTCGACGAGGACCTGGTGGCGTCCGTGGAGGCGAGGCCGGAGATCGCGGCTGCGGAGGCCCGCCGTCAGGTCACGGCCAGGCTGGTGAAAGGCCCCGAAGATTGGACCAGGCTGACGCTCGTTGTAGTTCGCGACTTCGAGAACATCGCGGTCAGCCGGTTCTACTCAGAGGGTGGTGCCCTCAGCCCGCAAGACGATGAGATTCTCATCGAGCGATCATCTCTCACAGAAGTGGGCACAGGCGTCGGGGAGGACATCACGGTCGCCGTGTCGGCAGGTGCCCCAAAGGCGTTGACTGTGACCGGTCTCGTCCACGACCCTTCCCGGATTCCGGCGGGGTTGGGTGGCCCAGTGGTCGGCTACATCACACCAGGCGGCCTTACGAGTCTTGGGCTCGAGCCAACGCTGGATGAGCTTCAGGTCGTCACCGTCGGTGACGGTAGCCGAACCGACAATCGCCGATTCGCTGAAACACTTGCTGCCGACGTGGAATCTGGCGGCTTCGAAGTCCTTCGGGTCGATGTGCCCGTTCCCGTTGTGCACCCTGCACAAGACGTGATGAAGACGATGCTGTTCCTGCTCCAAGTTTTCGGAGTCATCGCGCTGGTCACGGGTGGAGCGCTCGTCGCCACTTTGATCACGGCCCAACTCAAACAACAGAGTCGCGAGATCGGAGTGATGAAGGCCGTCGGAGCCCGAACGGGACAGATCGCAGGCATCTACCTTGGCACTGTGGCGCTCCTCGGTGTCATTGCCCTCGCGATTGGGATTCCGCTCGGGATCCTCGGAGGTCGTGGGTTCGTCTCATTCACCTTCGGGCTTCTCAATTTCGACGTCGAGAGCTACCGTCTTGACGCCTGGGTCATTCCACTACTGGTCGTCGCTGCGCTCGGCGTGCCACTGCTTGCGGTGGTGTACCCGGTAGTCAAGAACAGTCGGCTGCCGGTCCGCCAAGTGATCACCGACCACGGCATCACCACCAGCTCTGTCGATGGCGGATCGGCCGGAAGGCTGCTCGGCCGTACGCGTTGGCTGAGCCGCACCGCCACGTTTGGGATTCGCAACACCTTCCGCACCCGGTCTCGCACCCTCCTCACTGTTTTCGCTATCTCCCTCGGTGGCGCTGCATTCATGGTGGCGCTCAATACGGGTGTGGCGTGGGATCGCGCCGTCGGAGCGGAATTCGACGCTCGCCAGTACGACCTCGAGATTCAGCTCGACCGCGCCTACCCGGCCCAGAAACTCGAGCGGAGCCTCGAAGACCTGCCCCAGGTCGAGACGGCAGAAGCCTGGAACCAGTACCCGGCCGCGATGCAGCTTCCCGGGGGCGGCACCGGCGACGTCTTCGCGCTGCTCACCCCACCCGCAGGCACCGAGATGATCGACTACCCACTCCTCGAAGGACGCTGGTTCCGCCCGAATGAGGAGAAGGCTCTCGTCATCAACCAGATCCTCGACGATCCCGCCCCGGCCGTCGGTACGACAGTCTCGGTCGATATCAACGGCACCACATCCTCGTGGGCGATCGTCGGGATAGTCCGCCAGCTCGGCGGCGGCGAGAACGGCGTGGCCTACGCGAGCAACCTGCCCTTGGGAGTCGGCACAGAGGGCTCTGCGAATCACATCCGTGTGGCCGGCAACGGCACACCGTCGCTGCTCAGCTCGGTCGAGCGAAGCCTCGCCGAGAACGGAATCGGCGTCGTTGCTATCGCAACCGCCGAAGCGGGCCGTGAATCGCTCGAGGAACATCTGTTCATCATTGTCGGTCTGCTCATGATTATGGCCATTCTCATTGCAATCGTGGGAGGACTCGGCCTCATCGAAGCGATGAGCATCAGCGTGTTGGAACGCAGGCGCGAGCTAGGCGTCATGCGAGCCGTCGGAGCCTCCACTGCGAAAGTGCTTCAGGTCGTGACCGTCGAAGGTGTCCTCATCGCCGTGCTGAGCTGGGTCGTCGCGCTCGTCTTGTCTGTGCCGGCGACAGTGCTTGTTGAGACCGTCACCGGAAACATCTTCATACAGACACCACTCGTGACCAGCTTCTCCGGCATCGGAGCGGCTATATGGCTCGTCGTCGTCGTCCTCCTCGCATCGGTCGCCAGCGCCATTCCCACGCTCGAAACAACCGAGATACCCGTCCACCAAGCTCTGGCCTACGAATAGAAGTCCTGCCGGAGAACAACTCGCCTCGAAAGGGAAACCAATATGAGCAATCGATCCAAACAACTGAAATCCGTTCTCGGCATCCTCACCGTCGTGATCTTCGTGGGCGTCGTACTCCTCGTAGCCGTATCGCTGCACGCATGACGACCGCACAAGACGACACAGCCATCGATCGGAAGGTGAGAGGCGCATTGCCCTCGCCCAGTGTGCGTAAGCACATGCTCATCGTGGGCGCCGCCCTGTCCACAGTAGGAGGTCTAACCTTCTGGCTCCTGCCCGAGTTGTCCCTCCGGTGGGTCGTGGTCGCCGTGATCATCGTCACCCACATCGGTCTTCTCATGGTCATCGGAGCCGCAGTCCTCGGATGGTTGGCACCTCGCAAACGGGGTGGCTGAAGGCCTCGATGCCGTGCCGACGGGCCGCACCCTGGTCGACGGTGCCACAGCCATGCGCCGGGCACAGCGCTGTGCGGTGGAACGATTCGCGGACCGGGGCTTCGACGCCGTGACGGTGGAAGAGATCTCCCGCCGCCTCCCGACAGCCCCTCGGCTCGAAGCGATTCGAGATGGTTGTGACCGCGCCTATCCACCGGATCCGCCCTTCTTCAGCATCGACGGCGTGACGGGTTCGAAGACGTAGCGTGCATCGGGGCGGAACGGTGGATCCCGGTCCTCGATGAGTCGGCCAACGCGAACCAATGGGACAGACTGAGGTCAGATGCCGACACAGTAGGCTCTCGCTATGCCCCAGGGAATCTCCTTTCGCCCTGCGCTCCCGACGCTCAGCGAAGGGACCGCGCTCGCTCGGAATCACGACATGTCGGCCGATGGCCTCTTCCGGCTCATGCTCGGCGCCGCGTATACACGCGTCCTGGCAGAAGCCTATGTGGAGCCCGCCCAGGATCTCTCCTTCGAACATGTCACCTTTGCGGTGCGGGGGTACGCGGTTGTCGGCATGGTGTCTGCACACTCTTCCGCCCAGCACGCCGGATCATCTGATGAACCCTTCATAGGAGCCGCCGGTTGGCGTGTCGTTCGCCTCGGCGTTGTCACCATGCTGGCCAACCGGCTCCTGCGCTTCCTCGGCGACATCCCCGACAGCGACTTCTATCTCCAAGCAGTGGCGGTCGACCCCGACGCACGGGGAGAGGGTGTGGGCACAGTGCTGTTCGAGCACGCCGAGAGTCAGGCCATGAACGCGGACGCAGGTCGGCTCACGCTCGATGTTGCGGTGAAGAACACGGCTGCGCGCCGTCTGTATGAACGTCTCGGCATGCATGTCGAGGCCACGTCGCCGAGGTTCTCACCCCTACCCGGGCTTCAGGTGCATCGAATGGCCAAGCCGCTCTGAAGCAGGTGGTCTCTGAGCAGCCTTCGTCCTTTGCACCCACCGGTAGAGGCGACGCATCGTGGTGAAGATCAGGTAGTCGATCCTCGCTCCTTGTTGCGCCTCGATGCGACGAGTCCGCGCTCGGTGACCGGGGGGCGCGGAACCCCGCGATGAACCGGCAACGGGCGGACAGTGGACGCCGCCCCTGCCCGACCATGGCACTTCTTCACCTTCAAGCCGCTCCCGCACGGGCTGTGAGCGATCAGTGAATATCGCGATCGGCGATCACTGAAGTTCGTGGTCCTGGGGGTCGGGGCTGTCGCAGAGGTCGAGGCAGTATGGGCGTCCCAGGACGCGCTCAGGACGCGTTTCATTGAAAACTGGTGAAAGGTACTGCAAACTGTTGAGCACTCGAAACCCTTGGTGCGTATGCATGTTCGGGCATAACCCCAGGTCAGAGCGTCGCGGTGGAACGGACTGTTAATCCGTTTG
>JAMBLK010000125.1 GCA_023336855.1 Actinomycetes bacterium | reverse complement strand
TGGCCGGCGGTGTGTGGAAGAGACGCGAATCCGATGAGAACCAGGGCGTATCCGCCGATGAAGAACAGATCGGTGAAACCGAACGTGGGCGCATCGCCGGTGATGGCGAGTTGAATCGCAACAACAACAATCCCTGTGGCAGCGATGATCAGGCCGACTCCGACCAGAGTCCACGCACGCCGCTCAGCACGTTCCAGACGCATGGCGCGACGAATGAACATGACCCCGGCGACCATATCGCCAACGAGTATCCCGATCGGAGCGACGTTGTGAGCCATGTCCGGATCCCCGAACATGACGACCCCGGCCACGATGACGAGCAGAGCGAACGTCGCGGTGGCGTACCACGGCACGCGAACGCTCGCTCGCGTCGACCCTATCGGCACGGTGACATGCATGGCCATCTATCGGCACGATGCAGCCGGAGGTGTAGCGATCAGGCTGTGTCCGACTCAGCTTCGGAAACGAGAACTTCGTCCTCATATCGGAGGTCAACGACGATGTCCGGTTCGGAAGCCACCTGCGGAAGATGATGTTGGATGGCGTCCAAGAGTCCGGTGAGTTGCTCGCGGGTGTTGTGGAGGGTCTGAGCGAATCTGATGCCGCCGTCGCCCAGCGCAACTGCGGGGAATGCCGCTGCGTTGAGGTAGTACCCCTCGGCCATGAGGCGCAGAATCATCTCAGCTACGCGCTCGGGGGAGCCGATCCGGATGAACCAGATCGGGCTTGTCGCGAGCGAGGCCACGGGAAGCTGACGCCTCACGAATTCCGACCGCACCCAATCGATGTCCGCGAGGAGTCGGGCCTGCCGTTCACCATATTCCGGAGAGAGATGGAACCCGGCAGATTCCGTTGCCGCCCCGAGATCGGGGGGAGGTATCGGACCGGAGAACGTCAACGGACCACCGACCAGTCTCACACGTCGTGCGATCGCTGGATCCCCGAACGCCAACACGGCCCCTACCGAGCCAAACGATTTGGCGAATCCCGCTGCCATGACCATGCGCTCGTTCAGAGGAACCTCAGACAGCACATACCCTCTGCCGTTCTCGCCCTGCCAACCGAAGCCATGCGCGTCGTCGTAATAGGTATAGAGGTTCTCAAATCGATCCTGCAGCGCTGCTACCTGTTTCACAGGGGCGAGATCACCGTGCATCGAATACACGCCGTCGGCGAGATACCAGACACGGTTGAAATTGACTGCCATTTCGGCCAGTCGTCGCTCAAGCGCAGAAATGTCATTGTGGGGCACCGTCTCAACACGCACACCCGCGCCCTTCAGGTTCTGTGTTGCGAGATGAACCGAATCGTGTGTCTGCGCGTCAGCGAGAACGAGATCTTCGGGAGAGACCATGATCGGCAGCGCGGCGATGTGAGCGAGCGTGGTTGTCTGGGCGATCGCAACCTCGCCGCCGGTGATCAGGCGGAGTCGTTCCTCGAGAGTGTCATACAGAGGAAGCGCCGTGTAGGTCGGTGACGACGAATAGTTTGTGCCATATCGCTCGGTCGCGTCGATCGCGGCCTTCTTGAGCCGGGCGTCACGATTGAGAGCAAGATATGCACACGAGCTGAAATTGACCATCTTCCGGCCGTCAATGGTGATCAGGGCACCATCAAGCCTGTCATCCTCGATTCTCCGCTGGATAACACCCAGCTCAACTCCGAGGCTCAGCCTGCGCTCGGCGAGATCGAGGATTCGGTCGTGTCTTGACCGCATCTTCCTACCATTTCGTTCGGTTGCATGTACAACCGCCCGTTATGCCCTGTGGATAAGTTAGCG
>JAMBLK010000124.1 GCA_023336855.1 Actinomycetes bacterium | reverse complement strand
GGCAACTCAGCGGCCCGCACCCGTGCCACGTTGACCGGATCCCTGAGCCACTGGGCCTCGTGATAGGCCACCATGTCGGCAGCTCGAACCGAGGCGATCTCAGCGGGAGTCATTGCGCTCGTCACCTCACTGGGGCTGAGCACAACATACGCCATCCATCCTGCAACGACGCCGACAACGACGGCTCCGATGACGCTGGCAGCGAGTTGACCCTTGCTGAGTCTCTGCTGCGAGCGTGCGACCGTCACATCTGCTACTTGGTCTTGGAGAGTTCTCACGTCCGCCTCCTTCCGATTGCTCTGGCGGTGTGACCCGAACATCGCACGCAGACCTAAAGGAACCCTGAAGATTCGCTCCATTTCCGCTCTAGACCCATACCCAGGGTTCCGGACGTCCTATGCGCGGTCTCCAACCCGCGGGTTGGAGACCGCCCCGTTCCGTGGGCCCACAGCGCCAAATAGGACGCCGCGTACCCTGGGTATGGCGTTTGGGTCGATAGCATTCACGCCATGTCCTCCCCCTCTTTTCGGAACGTTGCGTTGATCGCGCACGTCGACCACGGCAAGACCACTCTCGTCGATGCGATGCTCAGCGCAGCAGGCGTATTCGCCGCTCACGAAACCAAGGTCGATCGCATCATGGACTCGAACGACCAGGAACGCGAGCGCGGCATCACCATCCTCGCGAAAGCGGCCACGGTCACGTGGAAGGGCACGAAGATCAATCTGGTCGACACCCCCGGCCACGCCGACTTCGGAGGTGAGGTCGAACGCGCGCTCACGCTGGTCGACGGCGTCCTCCTTCTCGTCGATGCCGCAGAAGGCCCGATGCCACAGACCCGGTACGTCCTCTCGAAGGCACTGGAGCGAGGGCTTCCTGCCGTTGTCGTCATCAACAAGGTCGACCGTCCCGACGCCAGGATCGATGAGGTCGCCGACGAGATCTACCAACTCTTCTTCGATCTCGATGCCGACGATCACCACATCGAGTTCCCGATCATCTCATCGATCGCTCGACACGGCTACGCCATGGTCGGCACCGGAGTACCGGGGGAAGACACGGACCTGTCCCCGATCCTCGACGCCATCGTGGAGAGCATCCCGGCTCCCTCTGGAGATCCGGACGCACCGGTCCAGGCTCTTGTCACCAACCTCGACGCCTCGAACTACCTCGGACGCCTCGCCATCGGGCGAGTCGTCGAAGGAACGCTTCGAGCAGGCGACCAGGTTGCACTCTGTCACTCGAACGAGGAGGAACCGCCGCTCAAACGCCGGCTGACCCAACTCATGGGATTCGAGCATCTCGACAGAATCGACGTCGAGGAACGAGTCGCCGGTGACCTCTTCATTGTTGCGGGATTCCCCGAGGTCGAGATCGGCGACACGATCGCCGATGCTGCTGATCCTCAACCCCTCCCCCGCCTCGAAGTCGATGAACCCGTTCTCCACATGACCTTCGGGGTCAATACGTCACCGCTCTCCGGTCGGGATGGGAGATTCGTCACGTCCCGTCAGATCAAGGAACGACTCGATCGCGAGGTTCTCGGAAACGTCTCGATCCGCATCGGCGCTACGTCATCCCCCGAAGTCATTGAGGTCGCCGGACGCGGTGAACTGCAACTCGCAGTTCTCATCGAGTCCATGCGCCGTGAGGGCTTCGAACTTCAGGTCTCCCGGCCCGAGGTGATCATCCGCGAGATCGACGGACGTCCTCACGAACCACTCGAGCGAGCGGTCGTCGACGTGCCAAACGAACACGTCGGCACTGTTACACAGGCCGTTGCCCCCCGGAAGGGTCAGGTCACGGACCTGCGACCGGGTGACAGCGGGCGCACCATCGTGACACTCACGGCACCCGCACGTGGACTTCTCGGATTCCGCTCGCTTCTCATGACGGCCACCCGTGGCACGGCCCTGCTTCACCAGCACCATGCCGGTTGGATGCCGTGGGCCGGTGACCTTCCGCATCGCCAGGGAGGCGCCATGGTCGCCGACCGAATCGGGAGTTCCACAGGCTTCGCCCTTGACAACCTTCAGAAGCGGGGCGAGTTGTTCATCGGCCCGAATGCGGACGTCTACGAGGGCATGATCATGGGGGAAGCCTCTCGTCCTGAGGACATGCAGGTCAATCCGACCAAGACCAAGCAGCTCACGAATATCCGGACTCACTCGACAGACGAGGCTATCAAGCTAAAGCCGCCCAAGGACATGACCCTTGAGGTCGCGATCGAGTGGATCGCCGGAGACGAGCTCGTCGAGATCACGCCCAACGCCATCCGGGTGAGGAAACGATATCTCACCGAGAGCGAACGGAAGCGGCTCAAGAAAAGGTAGTGCAGTAGATCAGTAGACCAGTGCTTCTCGTTGCTGATCGACTGATCTACTGATCTACTGATCTACTGCGCTACTCGGTACCGGTTCGATACCACCTGAGGGCTGGTCCCGTCCTAGTGTCGCCTGACATGTCGGAATCCCATTCTCAACGCAGACAAGGCGCTTCCGAGGGTTCACGGGCCGTTGCTCCTCTGATGATCGGGGTTATTCCGTTTGGGCTTGTCTTTGGGATCGTGGCCGCCGGATCAACCATCGGACCATGGCTCGGCGGATCGACATCGGTGATCATGTTCGCCGGCGCTGCTCAGTTAGCGACCCTGCAACTCATGGATGCAGGGGTAGCCGGTGCCGTCGTGATCGCAACAGCCCTCGTCATCAACGCACGCCACGTGATGTACAGCGCGGCGCTGGCCCCACACTTTCAGGAATTCCCGGCCATTGCTCGATTCACGCTCCCCTACGTCCTGACCGACCAGGCGTTCGCCGTCTCGATCGTCCGCTACGGGGAAGTAACGGACCCCGTGTACAAGCAGTGGTACTTCACCGGTGCAGCCCTGACGCTCTGGATCGTCTGGCAGATCTCTACCGTCGTCGGCATCGTTCTCGGCGCCCAGGTGCCGGCCTCGTGGTCGCTGGACTTCGCGATCCCTCTCGTCTTCCTGGTTCTTCTCGTCCCGGCCATCAAGAGCCGACCGGAACTCATCGCTGCAGTCGTCGGAGGTGGCATCGCAGTGGCAGCGGCAGGAGCACCATACGGGCTCGGTCTCATGATCGGGGCCATCAGCGGAGTGATCGCCGGGGTCATCGCTCAACGGGTGATTCGATGAGCGACGGAGCGATCATTCTCACCATCGGCGTCGGTACCTACCTTCTGCGCCTCTCGTTCATCGGGATTCTCGGCAACCATACGATGCCCGACTGGGCGATGGTGCCGCTCCGATTCGTGGCACCTGCGGTACTCGCGGCCCTCGTGGCTCCGGCAGTTCTGCTGAGAGAGGGCGTCGTCGATCTGTCCCCGGCTACCAACCCAAGAGCGCTGGCGGCACTGGTTGCGCTGCTGATCGCGTGGAAGACGAAGAACGTCGGCGCCGTGATCGTGGCCGGCATGGCCGTCGTCTGGCTCCTCCAGGCGCTGCTGTAGGAGCGAACCTTCCGGCAGAACCTGCCGTACCATTCCGAGGATGCGGAAACTCCTCCTCTTTGTGATCGTCGTACTCGGTGCCGTCGCAGCGGCGCCGCGCCTCCTCAAACGAGCGTTCGCCCCACCGGACCGCGACGTCGTCGCCAACCCATCCGACTACGGACTCTCAGCCACGGATCTGTGGATCGATGGACCGAACGGGAAGCAACTCCACGCCTGGTGGATTCCCGCGGACGGTCCGGGACCCGTCGTCATCGTTCTGCATGGCTGGGGTGGGAACTCCGGGGACATGCTCCCCATCGCACCGGGTCTCGCCGACTCGGGATTCCATTCGTTGTTCCTCGACGCGAGGAGACACGGTCAATCCGACTTCGAGGACTTCATGTCCATGCCCCGTTTCGCCGAGGATCTCGAGGCCGCGGTCGGCAATCTGCTCGAACGCGACGATGTGACCGCCATCGGTGTGATCGGCCATTCCGTCGGAGCTGCCGCATCGATCTATGCGGCAGCGAACAACCCGGCGATCGATGCCGTGGTCGCAGTCGCGTCCTTCGCTCATCCGGCCGAGATGATGCGCGAGAACTTCCCGTTCCCGACTCCGGTCACGTGGGCTCTGTTGCAGGTTGTTGAACGCATGATCGGCCACCGCTACGACGACATTGCCCCGAGGAACCGCATCTCAGACGTCGAGGTCCCCGTCATGCTCATGCACGGTGACACGGACAACGTCATCCCGTTCCAGGATTCGATCGATCTTCACGAACGCCTCGCAGGAAGCGAACTCGTCATCGTTCCCGGCGGCACCCATTCCGACCTCGAAGCCTTCGAGCCGTTCTTCCCGAGGGTCGACGAATTCCTCGGCGAGCACCTGTCGACGGCGGTCGCTCCGACAGACTGATCCGGGAAGTGAACGGTAATATGCAGCTCACAGCAGCGAGGGGCCGCAGACATCACTGACAAGCAAACTGAGCATGATGTGCATCTGCCGGTCGAGATGACGCCGATCGAATCGATCTGGGGGAAGATCCGCGAGCGAGAGCCCTGGACCGACGC
>JAMBLK010000123.1 GCA_023336855.1 Actinomycetes bacterium | reverse complement strand
GGGTGGTTAGGCGTCGACCTTGCGGGCGCCGTTCGACTCGAGCACCCGGGCCAACTGGTCCTTCTTGACAAGTCCGGATGTCCGGAAACGCTGAGTGGGGCGACTCGCCTGCTGTTTCTTCGTGCCCTGCGCCTTCTTGCGGGCCTTCTTTGAGTTCTTCGGTTTTGGCCGTGCGACGACCACGGTCGTCGGCGTCGATCGGATCTTGTAGGCCTGTGCCGCACCGTTGACCCGTCCGATGTCGACCTTGACGACGTGCGCCGATTCGCCGTACTCGCGGGCGAGTTCGTTGACGATGCCATCCATCACCTGGCACGGAGCACAGCCGACCTGGAAGAAGTCGATCAGCACCGGTCGCCCGGACGCGATCATCGGCTGCAACTCGTCGAGGCTATTGATCTTGCGTGCCTTGGTCTTGCGTTTGAACATCGTTGCCCTCTCCGGTTCCCGCACTACAACCTGCGGGGTCAGGGAAGTATGCCCGCCGTTCGGCCCAACTGCTCGTCGAGAGCGATCCGGTGGCGGCGTTGAGCTACCAGAATGGCTGGAACACGAACCGGGAGACAGAAGTGGCGAAGATTCACGGCGGGCAAGCGATCGCTCGGGCGCTCAAGGCCGAAGGCGTCGACACGGTGTTCATCCTGCCGGGCGGCCACATACTCCCGATGGTCGATGGCTGTGTCGCGGAGGGCATTCGCGTTGTCGATGTGAGACACGAGCAGGCCGCCGCACACGCCGCAGATGCCTACGCCCGACTCACCGGACGTCTCGGTGTTGTTCTCGCCACGGCGGGACCTGGGGTCACCGACACAGTTACAGGAATCGCCAACGCCTGGTTCGCGAACAGCCCCATTCTGCTCATCGGGGGCCGTCACCTGACCACCGAGAACCTACGAGGCGGCCTCCAGGAGATGGACCACCCACGCATGTTCGATTCGATCACGAAGTGGGCGGACACGGCACACGACACATCCAGGCTCCCCGAGTACATCGCGACCGCCGCCCGCCATGCGTTCTCGGGCCGGGGCGGACCCGTGTTCCTCGATATCCCCTGGGACGTCCAGGCGGGGATGGTCGAAGAGAACGCAATCGATTGGCCATCGGGATACCGGGCCGACCGGCCGGCCGGTCTCGACGACGACACGCTCAACGAGGTGATCGGTCTTCTCGATCGGGCCGAGCGGCCGGTCATCTTCGCCGGAACCGGGTACCGCTGGAGTCGCTACGGTGACCCGACTGCTGCCCTGGCCGGTCTCGTGGAGACGATGCAAGCCCCGGTGTTCCTGAACAGCCTCGCTCGGGGATCGCTTCGGTGGGATAATCCGCTGCTCGGGAACCGGACCCGTTCAGATGCCTTGCGATCAGCAGACGTGGTCGTGGCTCTCGGGGTCGATTGGGACTTCCGCACCGGCTTTGGCAAGAAAGTGGCGGCAGAAGCCGCTGTGATCCAGATCGATGCTGAACCGTCACGTATCGGTTGGAACCGTGCGGCCGCGATCGGTGTCGTCGCCGACCCCGGCGCTGTCGCCGCTCAATTGGCAGATCGTGTTGGAACCGTTGGACATGCCGGTTGGGTCAAAGAGATCGCTGCGCTCGAGCGTCAGAAGCAGGCGACTGCAGATGAGATGGCGTCGGCCGACGGCGGACCGGTTCCTCCCGAACGCTTCGCGCGTGAGGTTGCCGAGTTCTTCGGCGACGACACGATCGTCGCCGCAGACGGAGGTGACATCGTCTCGACAACGGCCAAGTGGCTCCGGACGAGCCGTCCCGGTGGCCTTCTCGATCCTGGACCGTTCGGATGCCTCGGCGTTGGGGCGCCGTTCGCCCTCGCTGCCAAGGCGGTCGAACCCGATACCAGAGTCGGCATCGTCTACGGGGATGGATCGTTCGGGTTCAACGGTATGGAGTTCGATTCTCTCATCCGTCACGGCATGCCGGTCGTTGGCGTCGTCGGAAACGACGGGGCGTGGAACAACATCAAGGCAATCCATCGGATGCTCTACCCGGACCGCATGGTCGCAACCGACCTCGGCATCACCCGCTACGACCTGATGGTCGAGAGCCTCGGCGGCTACGGCGAGTTCGTCGAGAACGCCTCTGAGCTCCGACCCGCCCTCGAACGAGCCCATGACAGCGGTGTCCCCGCCCTTGTGAACGTCCACATCGCAGAGCAGTTCAGGATCAGCAGCGCGTACGGAGGATGAGTAGATCAGTACAGCAGTAGCAAGTAGAGCAGATCTGATCTACT
>JAMBLK010000122.1 GCA_023336855.1 Actinomycetes bacterium | reverse complement strand
TACCGAGTACCGAGTACCGAGTACCGAGTACCGAGTACCGACAACCGACAACCGCCGGCGGAGCCCGCCGGGATCAATCGATGACACGTGACTTGTCGAGCCAGTCGAGGTGGTGAACGCTCTCGATGTAGCGAATCGTCCCCGAATTTGATCTCATCACGACGGAGTGGGTCTCCACACGATCGCCGTAGAAGCGGATGCCCCGGAGCATCGAGCCTGAGGTCACGCCGGTCGCGGCGAAGAAGGTATTGTCCGAGTCGACGAGATCGCGAGTGGTGAGCACTTGCTCGAGATCCAGGCCGTGCTCGATCGCGTACTGTCGCTCGCTCTCATCGCGGGGCCACAGCTTGCACTGGATCTCCCCGTGGAGGGCCGCCATGGCGCATGCTGCTGTGACGGCTTCGGGCGAGCCTCCGATCCCGAGCAGGACGTCGATCCCGCTGTCGCTCTTGGCGGTCGAGATCGCCCCGGAGATGTCACCGTCGCCGATCAGGGCGATGCGTCCACCCGCGGTCCGCACCTGTCTGATCGTTTCCTCGTTCCGGGGTCGGTCCAGGATGACCGCCGTTACCTCGTCGACGTCCTTGCCCTTGGCCTTCGCGATCTGTCGGAGGTTGTGTTCCACGGGGGCGTTGATGTCGACCATCCCCGCGGCCTCTTCTCCGACGGCGATCTTGTCCATGTAGACGAGTGAGCCTGGCGCATACATAGAACCGCGGTCGGCCATGGCAATGACTGCGAGCGCCCCCGGCATGCCGAGTGCGCTCAGTCGAGTTCCGTCCACCGGATCGACGGCGATGTCCATCTTTGGATCGCGCCCGTTCCCGACGATCTCGCCGTTGAACAGCATCGGGGCTTCGTCCTTCTCCCCTTCGCCGATGATGACGGTGCCGTCGACATCCACGGTCGAAAGCATGTGTCGCATGGCGTCGACGGCAGCCTGGTCCACACTGTTCTTGTCTCCGCGACCTTGCCACTTGGCTGAGGCGATCGCGGCCGCCTCGGTGACACGGGTGAGTTCGAGGGCCAGGTTCCGGTCGGCTGGTTGATCCGTGGGCATCGCGTTCACACCTTCACGATCAGTGCGTCACCTTGACCGCCGCCGCCACAGAGGGCGGCCCCTCCGATTCCTCCGCCGCGCGCACGGAGGGCGCTGATCAGCGTTACGACGATCCGGGCCCCGGAGGCACCGAGCGGGTGCCCGAGTGCGATGGCGCCGCCGTTCACGTTCACACGGTCGAAGGGAATACCGAGCTTCTTCGATGAGTGCAGCGACACAGCTGCGAACGCCTCGTTGATCTCGGCGAGGTCGAGATCCGATGCCTTGAGGTTCGCTCGATCGAGGGCAACCATCATGGCCTCGGCGGGTCGGGAGTGGAGACTGGTGTCCGGTCCGGCGGTCTGCCCATAGGCGAGGATCTCAGCGACGATCGGCATCCCCAATTCCTCGGCGGCATCTCGGTCCGCGACGACAAGCGCTGCCGCTCCATCCGAGATCTGCGACGCGTTTCCAGCGGTCACCGATCCGTCCTTGACGAACGCAGGGCGGAGTTTCCCGAGCGACTCGACGGTGGTGCCCGGGCGCATTCCCTCGTCGTGCTCGATCAGGAGTGGGTCACCCTTGCGCTGGGGAACCTCAACCGGGGTGATCTCAGCGTCGAACGCACCGGACTCCGTTGCGGCGATCGCGCGTGCATGGCTCTCCGCCGCCCATTCGTCTTGCTCGGCGCGATTCACTCCGAACTCGGCGTTTCGCTCGTCGGTCGACTGACCCATCAGCACATCGTCGAACGCACACATCAAGCCGTCCTGATTGAGCGAGTCGATCAAACCGGCACCACCGTATGCGAATCCGAAGCGCGCTCCCGGAAGGATGTGGGGCGCGTTGGTCATCGACTCCATGCCGCCGGTCATCACGACCCTGGACTCGCCCGCCCTGATCCGAAGATCCGCGTCTCCGATTGCCGCCATCCCCGAGAGGCAGACCTTGTCGATCGTGGTCGACGGAACAGTCAGAGGGATGCCGCCCTTGAGCGCTGCCTGCCTCGACGTGATCTGCCCGAGACCGCCCTGGATCACGTGGCCGAAGAGCACCTCGTCGATCTGGTCGCCGGTGAGACCGGCTCGATCGAGGGCGGCTGCGATGGCGGATCCACCGAGGTCCATTGCGGTGAGTGGTGTGAAACCGCCCCGGAATCTTCCGATGGGGGTTCTGGCGATCGACGAGATGATCGTGGCCATTGCAGCCCTTTCGTGGCGTTCACCACGATGCTACCTATCGCGATCAGGACCGATTCCGGGTCGAACGTCTTCCGCTACTCGGCGACGTCTCCGAGGTCGGACCACGGGGTTGCGTCATAGAGGTGCGAAGGGAGCGGTGTCGGGCTCTCGCGGGGTCTGTTCGACTGCACCCAGTGGCTGGGCCGCGGGACCGGAGGGCGGGTTGCCCTCGTCTCTGCTTCGGCATCTTCGAGGTGAGCGATCGTGGCAGCGATGGCCGCGGCCATGCATGGGCCCGCGCCTCCCCTGATGGATGTGATCCTGGTCACGTCGCTCCTTCAACGAGTTCCACCAGCGTACCGGCGAACGCGCTCGGATGGACGAATGCGATGCGATGGCCGCCTCCCCCGATCCGCGTTTCGGTGTCGATCATGCGAGCACCCGTGGACTTCAGGTGTTCGATGGCGGCGTCGATGTCGGGTACGGCGAACGCGATGTGGTGCAAGCCCTCTCCGCGTTTCGCGAGAAATCGTCCGATGGGCGAGTCGGGGGTCAACGGTTGGAGCACCTGGACGTTCGATCCGCCGATCGGGATCATTGCCTCTTCGACTCCCTGGGACTCGACGATCTCCCGGGAGACCGGCTCAGCTCCGTACTGTGACTTCATGTCCGCAAGCGTCGCGTCAAGATCGCGAACGGCGATAGCTACGTGATCGATGTTGTACGGGAGCATGCGGTGAGGTTACCGGTCTGCTCCAACCTCGACCTCGACTTCGACCTCAGCTGCGGTGGAAGTCTGCTCTACGTCCTTCACCATGTCGAGATCGAAGCAGAACGCTGCGCCGACCGGGAAGCGGTCCTCGTACCAGAGATCCCCACCCATGGCTCGCGCCAGCTTGCGTGCGATCGGGAGACCGAGCCCAACTCCTTGTTCGAGCCTGGCATCCCCCTTGGAGAGCTGCTCAAAGTGCTCGAAGATGCGCTCCTGATCGGTGCCGGGGATGCCTGTACCGTTGTCGGCAACGATCACGGTGTAGGTTCCCTCGCGGCGTTCCTCACCGTAGATGTAGAGCTCGTTGCCTCCGTACTTGCGAGCGTTCTCCACCAGGTTTCGCAGGATCTGCCTGAGTCGTATCGGGTCCGACCAGACCTTCACATAGACGGGCAAGTCGACCTCTGCCGTCGTCGAGTCGTCGAGAACCATCTCGGAGACCGACTCGGCGATCTCCGAGACACCAACCTGCTCGAGGTGGAATCGGAGCTGACCTGCATCGAGTCGCGGGATGACAAGTATGTCTTCGACGAGATTCGCGAGATGGTCCGACTCTGCGCGCAGGATGGTGAGGAATTCATCAACTTCCGACGGTGGTAGGTCGCGCCAGTGCTCTCGCAGTGTCTCGGCGAAACCCGAGATTCCGGTGATCGGCGTCCGGAGTTCGTGAGACACCATTGAAACGAACTCATTCTTGACCTCGACGCTCCGTCGCTCCTGTTCGAGGAGTCTCCGTTGTCGGTCCTGTGCCCGCAGCAAGTTGCGAGTGGCCCCCGACATCAATGCCGCAATGTCGATGAGGAGAACGATCGTCAGAAAACCGTCGAAAGCGCCACGATCAACGGCTGAGATGAGACCGGACCCGTTCATTGCCATGATGACGGCAGCCCATGCCAGGGCATAGATCATCAAGATCCCGGTCTGGCGAGCGGGGAGGAGGAGGGAGATCCCTGCGATGCCGTAGGCGAGAGCGGCGACCTGCACCGATGGGGATGCCCCGCCGATGACCATCGCGGCAGCGATGACGGTGATGTCGATGAGGAGTGACGGCGCGGCGGAGTCTCCCCGGGTTCGCCGGTAGAGAGCGTCGGTGAACACTATCAACGAACCGACGGCGTACGGGATCGCGTAGGTAGCGGAGCCGATGACGGCGAAGAGCACGGCAATAACGCCGACGACGGCGGCTGTAAGAGCGCGAACGCCATGGAATGAACTGCGGACCGTACCGAATTCGATCGGCGCCCTGCTCGCCGACAGCTGTGGAATCACCAGAACCCTTTCGTGCTCTGATGGGTGTATCGGTCGCTAACTGCGAGTTGTTGACCGGTTATGGCCTCCGGGCCTTGAGTTCTTCGAGAGCGGAATCCGGGACGACGAGGTCGCCGTGGCCGGTGCCGATCTCGAGGCCCGGCTTTCCGGTGCCGTGGCAGTCGGATCCGCCGGTAGCCACCAGGTCGAGTTCGGCGGCGACGCCGGCCAGTTGTGTGCGAATGTGTGGAGGGTGCTCGGAGTAGAACGCCTCGATACCGGAGAGCCCAACCTCACGCAGATCCTCGAAGATGGATCGCAGCGTTACGGTGCCGGGATCGATCGTCAGGGGGTGAGCGATCGACGTCACGCCGCCGGATTCGGTCGTCAGGTTGATTGCCTCGGTCGCGGTCAGGCGATCGCGCTCGGCGTACGCGGGACCACCGTCGCCGAGCAGGTCACGGAAGGCCTCTGAGCGGTCGGCAACCATCTCGGCCGCCACGAGTGCATCGGCGATGTGCGGCCGGCCGACGGCGTCTCCGGCGGCAAACCGGTGCACGTCCTGCATCGTGATCGGGTAGCCGAGCTGGTTGAGGGCCTCGATGATCTTCTTGTTCCTGACGCCGCGTCCGTCGCGGAGCATCTCGAGGCGATCCTGGAGCGGCCCGGGTCCCGGTTCGAGGAAGTAGGCGAGCATGTGGATCTTCACACCGTGGTGATCGACGGAGAGTTCAACGCCGGGTATCAGTTCGATGGGAAGGTTGGCGGCATCAGCCTGGGCCTCGGGGATCCCGAAGAGAGTGTCGTGATCGGTGAGAGCGATCGCCGTGAGGTGAATGGCGGCGGCCTTCTGTACGACGATCCCCGGAGCGTCGGTGCCGTCGGACGCGTTCGAATGCAGGTGGAGGTCGACCGCCACCGTGTCAGGTCAGGAAGGTGATGATGAGAAGTGCGATGACGATGAGCGCCGCGTATCCGGCGTACTTCTTGACGAGGGCGAAGATGTGCTGACGCCGTGCGACCTTCGCCTCGGCTGCTTGCTTCTCGGCCCGGTTCGCTCGCTGGCGGTCTCGCTTGTCGGTTGCCATGTGCCGAAGGCTACCCGACCTACTCACCGACCGAAATCGAGATCCAGCGATCAGGTGCAGTGTCTCCCCGGTGGCTTACCCGTCGATGGTGATGGAGTTCACGTAGATCGTCTCGAGAGGTGTGCTTGCGACGGGGTCGGGGCTTGTCGGCGAAACTCCGAGGGGGACTTCCTGAAGACGGTCGAGGACGTCGAAGCCGTCCACCACACGGCCGAAGATCGCGAACTGCGGAGGTAGCTGGGTGTCATCGACGACGATGAAGAATTGGCTTCCGGTCGTTCCCGGTCCGGCGTTCGCCATCGCGAGGACGCCGCGGTCGTACCCGACGCCTGGCGGCGGGAACTCATCGGGGACGGTGTATCCGGGGCTACCGATTCCAGTCGCTGTTTGGTCGCCTCCCTGGGCGACGAAGCCTGGGATGACTCGATGGAACACGGTGCCGTCGAAGTAACCCTCGGTGGCGAGGAACACGAAGGAGTTCACGGTCTGCGGAGCGATCGCCGGTTGGAGTTCGATCGCGATGTCGCCGCACGAGGTCGAAATGGTGACGCGAACTGGCGTTGACGAGTCGAGACCCATGTCGGCGGGAGCGTCGAATTCCATTGGGGTGAGCGGCTCTGGTGCAACGGCTCCACACGCGGTCGGCTGTGCCAGGAACTGGTCGTAGTCGCTCGGGACAACCTCAAGGGGTACTTCGGCCGCGGTGGTGGTCGTCGACTCGGAACTACCGCACGCGGTGAGGACGAGGGCCGCGACGATGGTCGCTGCGACGATGGGGAGACGTTTCATCGGCAGAAGGCTACGCCGCCTCCCGCGTACCCAGGGTTCGCGACATCGCATACGCGGCTGTGAGCCCACAGAATGAAGGAGTGGCCGAAGTGCGGCACATCGGGTGGCGCCTCCTACACTCCGCGGTATATGCTACTCGTAGTCCAGAAATTCGGAGGAACGTCCCTCGCCGACGCCGACCGGATCCGCAAGGTCGCTTGTCGCGTGGTCGAGACATACCGTGCCGGGAACAATGTCGTGGTTGTTGTTTCGGCCATGGGGAAGTCGACTGATGCGTTGGTCAATCTTGCGACCGAGATCACCGATACCCCCCACCCGCGCGAGATGGACATGCTTCTCACTGCAGGGGAACGAATCTCGATGGCGCTCGTTGCGATGGCGATCGAGGCTCACGGTGTGCCGGCGGTCAGTTTCACGGGATCACAGGCCGGAATCTTGACCACGGCCGACCACGGGCGGGCCGAGATTCTCGACATACGGGCGTTCCGAGTGCAGGAGAGCCTGGATGAGGGAAAGGTGGCGATCGTCGCCGGATTCCAGGGAGTCAGCCCCGATTCCAAAGATGTGACGACACTCGGCCGCGGGGGATCGGACGCGACAGCCGTCGCCTTGGCCGCATCTCTCGGCGCTGACCTGTGCGAGATCTACACCGATGTCGACGGCGTGTTTACTGCCGATCCCAGGGTTGAGCTGGCGGCAAGGAAACTCGAAGAGCTGACGTTTGAGGAGATGCTCGAACTCGCCAACGCCGGTGCCGGTGTTCTCATGCCGAGAAGCGTCGAGTTTGGTATCCGCTACAACATTCCCATCCACGTGCGGTCGTCGTTCCACGACGGAGAAGGCACGTGGGTCAAGGAGGAGACGATGGAAGAACCGATCATCCGAGCTATCGCTCACGACGACTCGGGAGCGAAATTGACCGTACACGGCGTCCCGGATCAGCCCGGAATCGCCGCGGCCGTGTTCGAACCGATGGGAGCCGCCGGGGTCAACGTCGACATGATCGTTCAGAACGTTTCGAGTCAGGGGGTCACTGATATCTCGTTCACCGTCCCTGCGAGTTCCGCGGACGCCGCCGTCGAGGTCGCTGAGCGGGTCGCGAGTGAGATCGGGGCTACCGGAGTCGACCTGGACAAGGGCATCTCGAAGATCACGGTCGTCGGAGCCGGCATGAAGTCGGAGTCGGGCGTGGCCGCCGAGATGTTCGGCATCCTGTCCGCGTCGGGGGTCAACATCGAGATGATCTCAACGTCGACCATTCGTATCAGCTGCATCATCCGCAGCGAGGACACACAGACAGCGATAGAGGCGCTTCACAGAGAACTCATCGGAGAACGATCATGAAGAGATTCGCCAAGCCCTCCGTTGCCGTAGTCGGTGCGACGGGCGTGGTCGGACAGACGATGCAGTCGATCCTCTCCGAACGCGACTACCCGATCGAGAATCTCCGCCTGCTCGCTTCCTCGCGATCTGCCGGCACCGTCATTGAGACACCGTGGGGATCGATCACTGTGGAAGATCTCGCCGAGGCCGATCCGTCGGGGATCGACGTCGCCCTCTTCTCCGCGGGCGGCGGTCGCTCCAAGGAGCACGCACCCCGATTCGCTGCTGCGGGTGCGACCGTGATCGATAACTCTTCGGCGTTTCGTAGGGACCCGGACGTGCCCCTCGTCGTTGCGCAGGTCAACGACATCGCTATCGAGGACAATCGGGGGATCGTCGCGAATCCCAATTGCACCACGATGGCACTGATGATGGCGGCCGGGCCGCTGCACCGAGCGGCAGGTATCGACCGCATGGTCGCCATGTCGTACCAGGCGACATCGGGTTCGGGCCAGAACGGAATCGCCACCCTGGAACGGGAGAACGACTGGTTCGAGCGAGACCGCCGGACCCTCCAGCACGGTGGCTGGGAAGATCCCGGGGGAGATCTGTATCAGCGACCGATCGGTTACAACGTCCTCCCGATGGCTGGATCGATCACCGAGCAGGGCTACACCGACGAGGAGTGGAAGCTCGTTCATGAGACGAGAAGGATCCTGAATGCTCCCGCTATCCGCGTTGAGCCCACCTGCGTGCGGGTACCCACGGTGGTCGGTCATGGCATTGCCGCCACGATGTTCTTCGACCGTCCGGTCTCGCTCTCAGAGGCGAAGAGCGTGCTTGCGGATGCTCCCGGCACGCAACTCTGGGAGGATGACCACGTGCCGACACCACTGGATTCGGCGGGAATCGACGACGCGCTCATCGGGCGTGTTCGCGAGACCGTTGGGGAGAGCGGAGGTATCAGCCTCTGGGTTGTCGCCGACAACTTGCGCAAGGGCGCAGCCTTGAATGCCGTCCAACTCGCCGAGCTGCTGCTCGATCGGTAGGCCCTGAATGACGAAACCCCGCCACGAGGGCGGGGTCTCGATGAGTCGGGACGGCCGGATTTGAACCGGCGACCTCATCGTCCCGAACGATGCGCGCTACCAAGCTGCGCTACGTCCCGAATGCGGGGATTGTACCCCCGTTCGCGTCCTGCCGCTCAGCCGATGGATACATCGATTCGGTCGACCCGGTTCCGATCCATCTCGAGCACGGTGAACTGAACACCGTCGAGTCGAAACGTATCTCCTTCGTGCGGCACATGGCCTGCAACGGTCATGAAGAAGCCGGCAACAGTGCTGTAGGGACCCTCGGGCATGGGTCGGTCGATCTCGTCCGCGAGATCTTCGATCGGAAGTCGTCCGTCTGCGATCCATTGCGCAGGGCCGATGCGAACGATGGAGGGCACGCCGGGGTCGTACTCGTCCTGGAGTTCACCAACGAGTTCGGCGAGAAGGTCCTTGGCGGTGATGACACCTTCTACGCCGCCGTGTTCGTCGACGACGCAGGCGAGAGCGAATTTCCGTTCCCGCATCTCTGTCAACGTGTCGAGGATCGTCGCGGTCTCCGGAATGAAGTGTGGATGGTGGAGGAGTTCGACGATGTGATCGGGGGAGACCTCATCGGTGCGTTGGAGAAGGTCCTTAACGAAGAGGATTCCGACAAGGTCGTCGAGGTCTCCGCGGGTTACGGGATACCGGGAATGGCCGGTCGACGCGACCGCTTCCCTCACTTCGTCGATCGAGACCGGGACGGTCAATGTGACGATGTCGACGCGCGGGGTCATCACGTCGTGTATCGGACGGTCGGCAAGGTCGAAGAGAGCGTCGATGATTTCGCGTTCGACGTCCTCGATCTGGCCGTCGCGGTGTCCGAGTTCGGCAAGGGCGCGAATGTCGGCATCGGTCACGGCATCCCCGTTGCCACGCACCGGGATTCGGAGGAGCCACAGGATACCGCGGGTAATGGCACCGAAGAACGCCGCCACCGGAGCGAGGAACCGAGACAGCTGCCAGATCGCCGGTGCAACCGCCAGAGAGAAGCGTTCGGGATACCGGGTTGCGAGTGTCTTCGGCGTGATCTCTCCGAACACGAGGATCACGGCGGTGACGACTGCCGTTGCGAGCCACGGTCCCCATGTCTCTCCGACGAGGCCGATGAAGAGCGTCGTGGCGACGGCGGCCGCGAGCACGTTGACCACGTTGTTGGCGACCAACAAAGTTGACAGCATCCGCTCCGGATTGGAGAGGAGTTGCTCGATACGCCGGCCGGCTTTGCTCTCAGTGGCGAGTCGGTGCACGCGTTCCTTCGAGATTCCGATAAGCGCGGTCTCGGAGCCGGAGAAGAATCCGGAAGAAACGGTGCAGACGGCGAGGATGCCGAGATAGATCATCTGTTCAGACGTCATGATCCGATTTCGGTTGAATTGGATCTCGGAGGTTCCGAACGATCCGTCACGCCGCTCCGGTGACGCCGGCAACCGTGGCCCTGAGGGCCGACGCCGTGAACGGTTTCGTGATCCAGGCGTTCGCTCCCGACCGACCGGCGAGGAACGCGTCTGCTTCTCGATCGAGGAGGATGATGACGGGGACGGGATGCTCGCCGTCGCGGATGTCGCGCGTTACGGCCATGCCACCCATGGAAGCGACCTGGAGATCGACGATCGCGGCGTCAACGGACTCGTCCTTCGCAGCGACTGCAGCAGTGGCGGGATCATCGTGATCTATCAGTTCATTCGCTCCGATGCTCAGTGCGGCGTGAACTTCGTTTCGCACCCATGGCTCATCGGCAACGACCAGAAAGCGTGACATTGGGAAAAGGGTAGTCGGTAGTCGGTAGTCGGTAGTCGGTAGAGAGCCGACAGACGACAGACAACAGCCGACAGCCAGGCCCGTGGTCGAGGGCTCTTCTGTGGTCTGTTGTCTCATCGTGAGAACGCGAAAAAAGAGCGCGAGAAACAAGGGGGCTTGCCAATATTTCCCTGGCGTCGGGGGCTTCCTGTCTCTACATTCAAAGCGGCTTCGACTCTCGACCATTCTGGAGGGCATACATCGTGACCGCGCTCGATCGTTCCTGGCAACCGATTGCATCCTGCAGCGGGAGCCACTCTCATCTCTTCTTCCCCCCGAATGTGACCGAGCGCAAAGAGGAGCGGGAGCGCCGGGAGATCAGGGCGAAGTCCGTGTGCGGGATCTGCCCTGTTGGCGGCGAGTGCCTGGACTATGCGATGACGATCAGGGAGCCCTACGGCATCTGGGGCGGTCTCACCGAGACAGAGCGCCGCCAGCAGAAGGCCCGCTTCACCGTCTGATCGAACGCCCGTCTCCGTCTCGACGGGTCCAACCTTGGGCGTCGAGCCACTCGAGGAGCGGCACTGCATGACGGCGGGCGAGGCCGAATTCATCCCTGAACGCTGCCACCGTGAAACCATCCGGCAGTGCAGAGAGTCCGGACGTGATTGTGTCCACCTGATCGGGTAGGACCACGAGTTCGTCACCGATTCGAACGAGGTCACCCCTGCGGAGAAGGGCGTGGAGCACCTCATCGGAGATGTCGAGGTTCGAGGCACGCGGTACTGCGAGGTCACCGGCAAGGAGCGAGCGGGTCGCGTCCCACTTCTCCACTTCGGCCGTTGTGAGTTCGGGAATGAATGCCCGCCGACGAATGACGGGGCCTTCCTCGATGAGATCCGGAAGGGCATCGGCGAGCATGGTCACGAGGTCAGCGTTCCCACCGAGACGTGAGGACGCCTCCGACTTCGGCAGACCCGGTCGGAGCGGGTACTCGTTGTGGTAGTCATCGACGGTCGCCATCAACTCCCGTCCTCGTTGATCAAAGGCGGCGGGTGAGAAGTACGTGGAGCCGATGGCTGTTCCTAACGACGGCTCACCTCCACCCGACGATCGACGCAACGCTTCGATGCCGATCGACTCGTGGACGGTGACGAGGGCATCGGCCCGGTTCGACGGGGATCCGAACACCGCTGCCGAGAGAACCGCAACATCGTTCGCCGATGGGCGGTGGATCGGATTCGGATCGAGGGCTGTGCCGCCCGCGACAACGAGCTGTCTACCCGTATCTCGCAAGATGAATCGGTCACCCATGGTCAGTGGGATCGGAGATGTCGTGGTCACGACCGCTGCCGGCACCGCCGTCTCCTTCAGGTTCCTGACCCGTGCCGGGACCGTCACCGTTCCCACATGGACGTGATAGGCCCCGCGATCGCTGATCTCGTCGTCGGAGTGTGGTGGGAATTTGAGAAGGGCTAGGAACCGGTCGGTCATTCCGATCGAATCGGGAGGAGCGAGCAGTGTCCCTCGATCCAGGGCGCTTCGATCGATTCCTGCGAGATTCGCTGCAGTTCGAGTCCCGGGTTCGACCGTTTCGTGGTCGGTCTCGTGGGACTGCATGCCCCGGAGCCTGACCGGTCCGCCGGGGAAACACTGAAGCTGATCGCCGAGTGAGAGAGAACCGTCGACGAGCGTGCCGGTGACGACGACGCCCGCTCCGGAGATTGCGAAAGCGCGGTCAATCCACATCCGGGGTCGTCCGAGGTCTCTTGGTGGGCCGGCGACGGCGAGCGTTTCGATCAGCGATGTGACGAGCTCGTCCATTCCGGTCCCGGTCGTCGCCGAGACCTCGATGATGGGCCACGACTCGGCCACCGTCCCTGCCACGTGCTCGGTGATGTCGATCGTGGAGAGCTCGATCAAGTCCGCGTCGGCGAGGTCAACCCGGGTCAGGGCGATGACTCCGTGACCGACGTCGAGCAGATCGAGGACGGCGAGGTGTTCCTCGGACTGGGGCATCCATCCCTCGTCGGCTGCCACGACGAAGAGGGCTACATCGAGGCCGCCGACCCCGGCGAGCATGTTCTTGATGAACCGTTCGTGTCCAGGCACGTCAACGAAGCCGACCATCTCATCGCCGAGGCGAGTCCAGGCGAAACCGAGATCGATGGTCAGGCCTCGTTCTTTCTCCTCCGCCCACCGATCGGGGTCCCTCCCTGTGAGGGCTTGCACCAACGTCGACTTCCCGTGGTCGACGTGGCCGGCCGTCCCGATGATCGGCATCAGAGGGTGGCCAGTGCGGCTGCGACGATCGAATCCTCATCCGGAGAGACGGACCTGAGATTCACGATGGCCGTTCCGTCCCTCCGAGCGGCAATGACCGGTGGCTCATGATCGGCGAGGAGCCTCCAGGTTCGTTCGTCGTCGCCGTCGATCCGGAGGACCGGGGTCGGGATCGTGAGACCCGGGACCGAGCCGGCACCCGGAAGCGATTCGCCGTCGACGATGGATCCGACCGCGCCCGAAGCGCGGAGGACATCGACGGCGCGGCGTCGGATCTCACCGGCCGGAGAGATCGCCATCTCCCAGAAGGGGATGGTTGCTGCCGTCCCGGAGGCGTAGGCCTCGAACGTTCCCGTCAGCGAGGCGATGGTTGCCGTGTTGACGCGCACTGCCCGGGCGATCGGGTGTCTCGCCATACGTTCGACGGAGATCCTCTTCCCGACGATGATTCCCGCCTGGGGGCCGCCCAGGAGCTTGTCTCCAGAGAACAGCACGACATCCGCGCCTTGTTCGAGGACCTGGCGGACGGCCGGCTCACCGTCGAGCCACTCCGGGGGACCGCCGGGGATCCACGGTGTCGACTCGTCGAGGAGCCCGCTCCCGATGTCTGCGATGAACGGCGCACCCAGGTGGCGAGCGATGGCGGGCATCTTCGAGAACGGAACGTCTTCCGTGAATCCCTGGATCCGGTAGTTCGATGGATGAACTTTGAGCACGGCTTCGACCGTTCCGGGGATGTCGATGAAATCGCCTTGTCTCGTTCGGTTCGTCGTCCCCACTTCCACGAGGTAGGCACCGGACGCGGCCATCAGATCGGGGAGTCGGAACGAGCCTCCGATCTCGATCAACTCGCCGCGCGACACGGCGACCCGGCCATCCCGTCCCGCCAGAGCGGCCAGGGCGAGGAAGAGCGCCCCGGCGTTGTTGTTGACGACGAGCGATGCTTCGGCGCCGGTCGTTGCCGAGATCAACTCACGCAGATAGTGGGCACGCTTACCGCGTTGGCCGCTCTCGAGGTCGAACTCGAGATTGCTGAAGAAGGGAGTGGTCGTTTCACCGATGGGAGCGCGGCCCAGATTCGTGTGGAGGAGCACGCCCGTCGCGTTCACAACCGAGTGGAGGCGGGACGACGAGAGCGACTGGAGGCGTCGAGTTGCGCCGAGCACGGGATCCATAGGAGACCCGGATCGGGCAGCGTCGCGTGCCTCGTCGATGGCTTCGCGTGCAACCGAGACGATGATCGCGCGAGGCAGATCGAAGCCGGGCGAGAGGTCGCCGGCCAGCGCATCAACCGAGGGGAGGTCACGAAGGTCCACGTCTGCAGACTACAGGCACCGGTATCCTCGACTCGATGCGATTGCGTTGGATACTCTTCGGTGCGTTCGTGGTGGTCCCGATCGCGGAGATCGCCCTCTTGATCGCGTTCAGCCAGGCGGTGGGGATCTGGTGGACGATCGGATTGGTGGTGGTGACCGCTTTCGTCGGATCCTGGCTCGTCAGCCGGCAGGGAAGGGACACGATCCGGGCGGTCCGGACCGAGTTCGAGCGTGGCGCCTTCCCGGGAGCATCTCTTGTCCACGGAGCGATGATCCTCCTCGCCGGTGCGTTTCTTCTGACCCCCGGCCTGCTCACCGATGCGGCCGGATTCCTGCTCCTCGTCCCCGCTGTTCGTGAAGCGATCCGCCGGTGGTACGTCGCCCGTGCGGCGAACCGCTGGACCATCGTCCCTTGATGGGATCGCTCCGAGAAGCCTCGACCGTGTGCCTGGTACGCGACACCGAACAAGGGCTCGAAGTGCTCATGGCCCGACGCACGCTGTCGGCCCGCTTCATGGGTGGTGCCTGGGTGTTTCCCGGCGGGGCGGTCGACGGTGAGGATGACCGTGGCCGGGGGGCCGCCCATGACCGGTGGCTCGTCGCGGCGCTGCGCGAACTCGTCGAAGAGACCGGGATCCGGTTGGACGAACAAGACCTCACGTACTTCGCGAACTGGATCACGCCGGCTCCACTGCCGATCCGATTCGACACCCGCTTCTTCGCCGCGGTCGCCGCTGGCGACACCGACCCGGTAGTCGATGGCGACGAACTGATCGATGCCCGGTGGATGACCCCCGCCGACGTTCTGACCGAGGCGCACAGCGGCGCGATGCTGGTGGCGTTCCCGACCCGGAAGATCCTCGAGTACCTCGGGAGGTTCCGCACCACCGACCGCCTCCTCATCGACCTGGGGGCGCAGCCATCCGTGAATCCGATCCAGCCGCGACTGGCCGTGGGGGCCCGCACGATCGAGATCCTGATGCCCGGCGAACCGGGGTTCGCGGAAGCAGCAGCAGGGGAGCACGATCCTGACTTGATGGTCAAGATGATGCAGATCGCTGAAGCCGGAGGAGACGTTCCTCCAGAGCTCCGTTCGACGTGATCGTCGAGACGGTGCTGGCGCCGAACCCGGGTATCTACACAGGGCCCGGCACGAACACGTATCTCGTCACCGACCGTGACGAGATAGCCGTCATCGACCCCGGGCCGGTTGTCGATCGCCACCGGTTGGCCATTCTCGAAGCCATCGGCGACCGCACCCCGGTCGCGGTCATCGCCACGCACACCCATTCAGACCATGCTCCGCTCGCCAATCCGTTGGCCACACGTCTCGGCGTCCCGGTCTACGGAAACCGGCCCGGCCCGGAATTCGCTCCAGACATCCTGATGAACGATGGCGACGATGTCCGGGTCGGAGGGGTGATGATCGAAGCGGTCCATACGCCAGGTCACACAGCGGACCATCTCTGTTTTCGGCTCGGGGACCGACTGTTCACCGGCGATCACATCATGGGCGGATCGACCGTCGTCATGGAGGATGCGACCGCCTATCTCCAGTCGCTGTACCGGGTTCAAGACCTTGACGTCCGACGGATCGAACCCGGCCACGGCCCATCGATGGATGATGCGGGAGCCGCCATCGCCGGGTACATCGAGCATCGCCTCGCCAGAGAGCGGGAGATCCTCGATGTGATCAGAGCCGGAGGCGCGACCGTTGAGGATGTCGTCGAGACCGTCTACGCCTTCGTCCCGATCGACCTCAGGCCGGCCGCTACCCAACAGGTGATCGTTCAGTTGAACAAGCTGTATGCCGATGACGAAGTATGGTTCCCGGCGGGCGAAGCGGGGCCATCCACGATGGTCGAATTGAACGTGAGATGAAGAAACGAAGACTCGCCCTCATTGCTCTCCTATTGCTTGGATTGGCCGCGCCCGCATTTGCTGCCGAAGAGACGAAGGTCACGCCGGGCGATCTCGAGGCGGCCAGGGAGAGGAACGCCGAACTCTCTGCTTCGCTCGAGACGACCGACATCCGCTACGAGGCAGCGGTTGCGGAGGAGATCCAGATTCGAGAGAGCCTTCACGGTCTCGTGAGTCAGGTCACAGAGACGGAGCAGCGTCTCGCCGTTCTCCGGCTCACGGTAGAAGAAGTCGTTCGTGAGCTCTATATGACGGCCGGTTCCGACGGCGCCGTCTCAACGATCCTCGGTTCCGCTGCTTTCTCCGACATTCCGATTCGCGGGACGTACCTCGACGCCGCGAGCGATCACGATCTCCAAGTTGTCGATGAGTGGGAAGCCGTGGAGACCGAATATCGAAGCCGGGTGAAGTCACTCGAGGACGCTCTTGCTCTCCAGCGTGGTCTCGTGACCGAGATCGAGACGATCGCGGAACAGATGCTTGTCGAACTCGATGCGGCGAACTCGGAGTACCGGGAGTTGCAGGCCACCTGGCAGCGACAGGAAGAGGAGCGGAAGGAACGCGAAGCAGAGGAGAAGCGTCTCCGCGAACTCGAGGAAGCTAGGAAGCGCAAGGCCGCCGAAGAAGCTGCCGAAGCCGCCGCGGCTACAGCAAGAGCTGCCGTCGAAGCGACCTCGACCACGACGGCTCCAACCACGACGACCACGACTACCGTCGCTCCGACCACCACTACGACAACCACGACCATCCCGGCTAATTCAACGCCAACATCGACGACCACCACAACAACCGCGTCGGCCGACGAGGACACGAGCACCACTGTGCCCTCGACCACGACCACGACGGTGGCCCCAACCACCACCACGACAACCCTGCCGCCGGTGAAGTCGACCTCCGGGCTGGTCTGTCCGGTCGATGGGGCCGTCTCTTTCTCCGACACGTGGGGTGCACCCCGGTCCGGCGGAAGGACCCACAAGGGTGTGGACATGTCGGCTTCACGCGGGACACCGCTCGTTGCGATGGAGACGGGGAGGATTTACCGTCTGTCGAACAGCACGCTGGGCGGTCTCTCTGTGTATCTCCTTGGTAACTCGGGCGACATCTACTACTACGCCCACATGGATTCATGGGCGGATGGTCTCGCAGGAGGCCAGAAGGTCTCGGCCGGCGACCGGCTCGGCACAGTCGGCACGACCGGCAACTCACCGTCGTGGCTCCCACACGTCCACTTCGGGTGGCAACCCGGCGGCGGCGACTGGGCGAACCCCTATCCGATGGTGAACGACGTCTGCCGTTGAGCT
>JAMBLK010000121.1 GCA_023336855.1 Actinomycetes bacterium | reverse complement strand
TCGCCGATCCTACGCGACGCCGGATATCGCCGGCGCCGCGCTGATGGGTCAACGAACGGGGAAGGCTTTCGAGTTCCCCGTCAGTCGAGTTCGATCCCTGCTTCGGTCAACGCCTCACGCATCCGCTCAGCCGCGACACCGAGCACTTCCCCCGGCCCGAACTCTTCCGCGTCGATCGTCTTTCGGACGCTCTTCTGCGCTTCGTAGTCCACGTTCGTGATCCCGGCACGGCTCTGGAGCATCCTCCAGGAACGGCGCCGCTCGATGCAGAACAGAACCATCATCCTGGACAGCAGGAGCGTCTTCACGTTCCCTTCGTCGTCCTCCGACTCGATCGTCACACCGAAGTCCGGAATGAACGTGATGTGCTCCGGGTCGAAGACGTTGCGCTGAATGACGTCGAGTTGGGTGACCAGGTTCAGGATCTGCTCCAACGGAACGGTCCCGTCGAGATCCTTCGCGGGCTTGTAATGCCTCCGGAAACGAGCCTCGGTTGTCGCGTAGTGCGCAACCGTGTAGGCGAACTTCCGGCGTGTCTTCTTCGACACCATCTGGTACCAGTCACGATCGGGATTGGGGTTCCCGGACAGGCTCACGATCTCGGAGTACATCTCGCCCTTTGTCGGATCGAAGATGAACTGTGGCACGCTGCGCGAGTCACGGACACGAATCGCCTGCACCGTGGAGACGTCGTCGGCGATCCCGTGTTCGGGCTGGCACGACGTGAAGCTCTGGAAGAACGCCGTTCCGCGATAGTCGAGACCTTCGAGAATCGCTTTGTAGAACTGGGCAACGTTCGCCATCGATACCTGAGCGATGTAGGGCGAACCGTGACCGCTCATGAACGACTCGGCGACGCCCTTCTTCTCTGTCAGCTTGCCCTCAGATGCGATACCGAACTGGTTCATGTCGCCGCCGCCGGGCATCGGCGTCGAGTCCGAGTTCTGCCCGCCGGTGTTCGAGTACACCTGTGTGTCGAGCAGGAGGACCTTGACGTTCGGCCGGTTCTGGAGCACAACCTTCGAAGCGTTCTGATACCCGATGTCGCCCATGCCTCCGTCACCACCGACTGCCCATGCCTTCGGGA
The DNA here is from genome assembly GCA_023336855.1 of Actinomycetes bacterium. GTDB lineage: Bacteria > Actinomycetota > Acidimicrobiia > Spongiisociales > UBA5794 > JAHEEL01. Next base: position 2,968 of record JAMBLK010000121.1, on the reverse strand, counting down.
GCTCCCGGATCTCGCGCTCAGTCATCAGCGCATCGGTCATGTGCGTCAGCTGGAAGTAGTCCTTTTCAACCATCGGATCTGCGCCTTCGTCGAGGAGGGCGTCTGCCAGGCGCTCGGGCACTACGGACCTTCTGGAATGGTCGAGGATGAAGCCCTCTCCCATCAGCCACGACACGGTGACGCCGTCCTGGAACAGCGAATTCATCCACGGATACGGATGCGGGTTGTTCGGAGGCGTCGATCCGTAGACGGTGTTGCACCCGGTGTGTGCGCCCATCGCCATGACCGACATGCCATCAGGGATCGTCCCATCGATCGCCTGCAGGTCGCGATGGTTGAACGCGTCCTGTCTCATCGTGACGACGAGCGCGTCCACGATCTCAGCATCGCTGATCTCGCCGTGCTCGGCGAGCCGTGCATCCGTGTCGGCATCGGTGTCTCCACCGAGTTCCATGAGGATGTGAGCCACCGACCTCTTCAGGTATGCGTAGCCCTCCGGCTCCTCGTCTCTCATCATCCCGAGAAGCTCGACACCCTTTGACGCAATACGATCTGCCTTCTCATCGAGTCGGTCGGCCCTCGTGTGATAGAGCGGCCGCATGTATGCCTCGGTGATCGAAGCGATCGCATGCAGGACGCTCTTCTCTCCACAACCGGCGCAAGCGCCGTCACCGGAGACGAGCGCCTCGTAGTCGTGACGGATCATCAGGTGGTTCTTCAGCTGAGCGGCATGAGACCCCATCGGGTCGTCCGGGTTGAACCGGCCGAGGTACTTGTTCGGCGTCTCGGGCAACAGATCGAGGAAGTTGATTCCGGACTGGTGTTCGGCGAGTTCGAGTTCGGTCTCGGGGACCATGATCAGCGCTTCGTGCTCGCCGCACTCCACGACGCACTCGCCGCAGCCCTTGCAACGGTCGGAGACCATGATCGCGAACAGGCCACCCTGGCCTTCCTCACGACGTTCGAGCGTCCGGAAGATCGGGGGCGTCTTCGCAAATGCGAGAGGCACCCGGTCGAAGACCTCCATGAATTGGGCTCTCGCGTCTTCGTCGATGTCGAGAGCAGCCACCTCGTCGGCGAGGACGTCACGAAACGTGATCTCCTCTTTCGCCGTGGTGACGTCCATCATCTTGGTACGGAGCCTGGTCTCCATGTCATCGAGTTCAGCGAGCAACGAGAGTCTGGCCGCCGGATCCCCGACGTAGCCGTTGGCCGCTGTGCGCAGGATCGTGCCGATGTCCTGGGCGGTGTTCGGCAGAGCCGTATCGGGGCAGGCAACGATGCAATCCATGCACTGGGTGCACTTGTCTGCGAGCCAGATCGGTACCTCGCGCCGGGCGACGTACTTCGAGGCGTTTCGTCCGGTACCGGCAGCCATGACGCTCACGGAGGCGAGCGGGGATGCCGGCTGGTTGTATCCGAGTCCTGCCTTGAATTCTGCGTCGAACACACCGACGCTCTTGATGGGGATGCGCACCGGTTGCTCCGGTGAGGGCACGGTCTCCGGAACCTCGACGGCACACGTGCCACACGCTTCAAGCGCAGGCGACCGCATCGACGAGCGATCGGGTGCGTCGACCGGGCCGTACGAGATCTCGCGAATACGAGCACGGCCTTCCATCATCACCGTCATGTTCGACTCGACGACGGCGTCGCCGAAGCGCCCGAACTTCTTGTTGTACTGGGCGCGAACGATCTCACGGAAGCGCTCCGTTGTCACTCCGTACTCCTCGAGGAAATCGGAGACCCCGAAGAAAGCACCAAGGAACGCGTTCCCCTGCATGCGGAGCTGCAGATCCGGGCGGGAGGTGGCCTCCCGGGCGATCTCGAAGCCGGGAAGGGTGAAGATACGGATGTTCTTGTCGATGATCTCCTGGCGATACTGGCGAGGAATCCGCTGCCATACGAGCTCCGGTTCCTCGTCCGACTCCCACACGAACGTTCCTCCCTCGCTGATTCCCTCGAGGGCATTGGCGTGGGTGAATATCTTCGGATCCGAGCACAACACGACGTCGACGTGGTGAAGGTCGGCGTTGACCCGGATCCGCTCCGGTGCTGCGACGAGGAAGTAGGACGTCGGTGCGCCCTTCTTCTCCGAGCCATACTTCGGGTTCGCGGAAACGTGGATGATCTCCTTGGGCCGGCCCAGGTCGTCGACTTCGGTGTGGCTCTGCATGAGGTCGTCGCCGACGGCGCCGATCACCTCGGAGAGGTTCTTCCCGGTCGTGATCATGCCCCAACCACCGATCGAGTGGAATCGCACCGCGATCGCTCCTTCGGGCAGGAGCGACGGTGTACGTTCCGAGATGACTGCGTAGGGGTGGTCGATGCCCACCGTGAAGTAGCGCTCGCCGTCTGCAACGCCCTTGCCGTCGGTGCGGTTGATGCTCCCGGTTGCGAACTCGTATGCGCCGAGGATGCCCTCGGGCCGGAAGTCGCGCGAACCGAGCCCGTATGAGCCGGACAGGATGGTCGGAATCCGGTCAACTTCCACCGCCGGGACATCGTGGCCGTGTCCTGTGCGTGCGACTTCGAGAGCCTTGTTCATCGCCGCACGGATCTCCCGGGTCAGCGGGTTGTCGCCGGGGAGAGAGTCGTCAGTACGTTCGAGTACGACGACGGTTGCCTTGCCGGCGAGGGCTTCGACGATCGCCGCTTCAGGGAACGGTCGCAGGACGTTCATATGAATCGATCCGACCTTGGCGTCCTCGTTCTCGCGGAGGTAATCGACTGCGGCCTCGATGTTCTCGGCTGCAGACCCGAGCGAGACGAACACGACGTCGGCGTCATCGGTGCGGTACTTGGAGATGAGTCCATAGGAGCGGCCCGTGAGTCGGGCGAACTCGGCGTATGCCTCTTCGAGGAAGCCGAGGATGCTCTCGGAGAAGTTGTTGCGGCGCGCGATGACGCCGTTCATGTAGTGCTCCTGGTTCTGGACGGGTCCGAGGAGCACCGGGTTCGCGAGATC
>JAMBLK010000120.1 GCA_023336855.1 Actinomycetes bacterium | reverse complement strand
GAACTGGCGTACCTCTTTGTGGTCAACTTTCCCGTGTTCGAACGGAACGAGGATGGCGACTTTGTAGCGCTCCACCATCCGTTCACTGCTCCGGTCAGCGTGCGTGACATGAGCGAGGATCCGGGCCACGCTATCTCGAAGGCCTATGACCTCGTGCTGAATGGTTCAGAGCTTGGCTCTGGAAGCGTCAGGATCCACGACCCTGCGGTGCAGGCGAAGGTGTTCGAGACGCTCGGCATCTCCGACGAGGACGCAGAGCGGCGATTCGGCTGGTTCCTGGAAGCGCTCCGTTACGGAACACCGCCCCACGCCGGCTTCGCGATCGGGGTCGACAGACTCGTCGCGATCCTTCAGAACGCGCCGAACATTCGCGAGGTGATCCCGTTCCCGAAGACGCAGACGGGCGCAGATCCGCTGACCGGTTCCCCCTCGCGAGTCGAGGATGATCAGCTCCGGGAACTCGGGATCGAAGTACGGCCCGAAGTGATGGCCGAATGGGCCGCCGGCGAGGCGGCGGGTGGCTGAACACGATCTGTTCTCGGATCAGCGCGCCGAGCGTCGGCGCGCCAACGCGCCGCTCGCTGCCCGTATGCGCCCGGCGAACCTCGACGAGGTTGTCGGCCAGCAGGGACTGCTCGCTCCGGGAGCCGCGTTCCGTACCATGGTCGAGGCGGGTCGCCCCGTCTCGATGATCCTTTGGGGGCCGCCGGGTTCCGGGAAGACAACACTCGCCCGGCTCGTGGCCGTCAACAGTGGTGCACGCTTCGAGCAGCTCTCGGCAACCTCGGCAGGCGTGAAGGATGTCCGCGAGGTTCTCGCATTGGCGACCCGTCGTGTCGAAAACGGAGATGGTCGGACCGTTCTGTTCCTCGACGAGATTCATCGATTCAACAAGGCACAGCAGGACGCTCTGCTGCCTGGAGTCGAGGACGGCATCATCATCCTGGTTGGAGCGACCACCGAGAATCCGTTCTTCGAGGTCAACTCTCCTCTCATCAGTCGATCCACCGTGTTCCGGACGGAAGAACTCGCACCGGACGAGGTGGTCGAACTCATCCGCCGAGCGATGTCCGACCCCGTTCGCGGAATACCGGGATCGGCAATCGAGGAGAAAGCCCTTGACGACCTCGCCAACCGTGTCGGCGGCGACGCTCGGCTCGCATTGAACGCCTTCGAACTCGCTGTCACGATCGCCGCCGGTCGCGACAGGGAGACCGTTGGAGTCGAGGAGGTGGGTGAGGCGCTGCAACGAAGGGTAATCCGGTACGACAAAGGCGGTGACCGCCACTACGACGTGATCTCAGCGTTCATCAAGAGCGTCCGTGGTTCCGACGTGGACGGTGCCCTCTACTGGCTCCACACGATGATCGAGGCCGGCGAGGATCCGAAGTTCATAGGGAGGCGTCTGGTGATCCTGGCTTCTGAGGACATCGGCCTTGCCGACCACAGGGCCCTTGGGATCGCGGTTGATGCGTTCCGAGCCGTCGAGGTTATCGGGCTTCCGGAGGGCGCTTATGCCCTCACTCACGCCACCGTGTATCTGGCAAGCGCCGCGAAGTCGAATTCCCTGGCGACTGCGATCAGTTCCTCCAGGGAGGCCGTCGAGAACACGCCCGGAGCCAACGTTCCGATGCATCTGCGGTCGGCGGCGACGGAAGGGCAACGATTGATGGGGCATGGACAGGGATACAACTATCCCCACAACGATCCGAACGGCGTTGTGGCCCAGCAATACCTCCCCGACGAAGCGACCGGGACGATCCTGTTCCAACCCGGTGATCACGGCGAAGAGTCTGATCTCGCTGAGCGACTGGCTCGCATCGACAGAATCCTTGGGAAGAAGCGCTAGGTATCGCGTACCGCGGGCTGGCTGCGTCAAATAGGACGCCGCGAACCCTGGGCACGCGGGGTTCTTGGGGGAGCCGGGGCGCTAGCCTCGTGCACCATGTTCACCCGACTGAAATGGTTCGCCGCCGGCTCTGCTGCAACGCTCGGCGCCGGGGTCTATCTCGGAGCGAAGGTGAAACAGGCCCGAGAGCGCATGACCGCCGAAACCATGGCACGAGCCGGGGTATCGACCGCAGCCGGCATCATGGGCGCAGCCGGTCGGCGCATGCAGCGGGCGGGAACGACCCCCGAGTCCCCATCTGCGGTAGAAGAAGCTGAGGGCGTGGAACCAGGGCCGGGCTAACCTCCCGATCCCATGGACACCAACCAGATTCGCCGAACATTCCTGGATTTCTTCGTCGAACGCGACCACACGGTCGTTCCGTCGGCGTCGCTGATCCCCATCGACCCCACGCTTCTGCTCACCAATGCCGGCATGGTGCCCTTCAAGCCGTACATGCTCGGCGAGGAGACGCCGCCGTATCTGCGCGCTGCGACCGTTCAGAAGATCGGCAGAACCATCGACATCGACATCGTCGGAACGACGGCGCGTCACCTGACCTTCTTTGAGATGCTCGGAAACTTCTCGTTCGGCGACTACTTCAAAGAGAAGGCGATTCCGTGGGCATACGAACTGATCACGGAGGCGTACGGAATCGATCCCGAGCGTCTCTGGTACACGGTGCACCTGTCCGATGACGAAGCGGCCGAGATCTGGATCGACGGTGTCGGCGTGCCCGCCGACCGGGTTCAGCGTCTCGACAAGGACAACTTCTGGCAGATGGGTGTTCCCGGCCCGTGCGGACCCTCGTCCGAGATCTTCTTCGACAAGGGACCCGAGTTTGGCCAGGCCGGTGGCCCGGCGGTTGACGACGAGCGGCATGTTGAGCTCTGGAACCTCGTGTTCATGCAGAACATCCAGGACGAGCCGTACCACGTGATCGGCGACCTTCCAGCGAAGAACATCGACACCGGTGCCGGTCTCGAACGAATCGCGACCATTCTCCAGGGTGTCGACACGATCTTCGAAACAGACGTGCTCAGGCCGATCATTGCTACGGCAGAAGGCGCGACGGGCGAGACCTACGGCGATTCAGAGCGGACCGATGTCTCGCTCAGGATCATGGCCGACCATGGACGAGCGGTGACCTTCCTCATCGGCGACAAGGTCGTGCCATCGAACGAGGGCCGCGGTTACGTGCTGAGACGCTTGATCCGTCGAGCGGTGAGGCACGCGTCACTGCTCGGAGCAGAGGATCTGATCATGCCGAAGCTCGTGGGCTCAACCGTCAACGCGATGAGCGAGGCATATCCCGAACTCGGTGAGAAGCAGGACGGGATCATCGAGATGGTCACCCGCGAAGAGGAACAGTTCCGGCGCACGCTGCGATCGGGACACCAGCTCCTCGACGAGGAACTGCGGACACTCGAACCAGGAGCCATGCTCTCAGGAGAGACCGCATTCAAACTCCACGACACCTTCGGATTCCCCAAAGAGCTCACCGAGGAGATCGTTTCGGAGCGTGGCTTTCAGGTTGACCTCGCGGAGTTCAACTCCATGATGGACGCTCAGCGTGAGCGTGCGAGAGCCGCCTTCAAAGGCGCGGACACCGCTGCCAAGGCCGATGCCTATCGCACGCTCCTGAGTGGCGTCGATCACACGGATTTCGTCGGCTACGACCTTGAAGATGGTGTGGGACGGATCCTGTCGATCGTCGCGGATGGGGAAACCGTTGAACTGGCCGAAGAGGGTCGCGAAGTCGAGATCTTCCTGGATCGCACGCCGTTCTACGCCGAGTCCGGCGGACAGGTAGGCGACGCCGGGACGATCGTCACGCCGACCGGGTCCGTGAAGGTCAAGGACACGCAGTTCGCTGTTCCTGGACTCCATGGTCACCGCGGTGTGGTTACCTCGGGAACTGTTCATCTCGGCCAGGACACGACGCTCGAGATCGACCATGAACGACGCGAACGCATCAGGAAGAATCACACCGGGACGCACATCCTCCATTGGGCGTTGCGGGAAGTCGTCGGCGAGCACGTTCACCAGGCCGGGTCGCTCGTGTCGGACGGGCGCCTGCGGTTCGACTTCAGCCACTATCAGGGCATGAGTCCCGAGGAGTTGCGGGAAGTCGAACTCGCAGCCAACCAACGGGTCATCGAGAATGCCGCCGTCACGACCATTGAGACCTCGAAGTCTGATGCTGAGAAGATGGGGGCGATCGCGTTCTTCGGCGACAAGTACGGCGAAGAAGTTCGTGTTGTCCGGGCGGGTGACTTCTCGACCGAGTTCTGCGGAGGCACCCACGTCCCGACGACCGGACAGATCGGGCCACTGATCCTGGTGACCGAGGGATCGGTTGCCGCGAACACTCGGCGGATCGACGCCCTCACGGGAACGGCCGGATACGAGCATCTGGCAGCGTTGCGCTCCGACTTCGAACGCACCGCATCAGCGCTCGGCGCCCAACCCGGACGGGTCGTCGAAGCGGCACAAGCCCTCTCCCTGCATGCCAAAGAACAGGAAGAGCGCATCGAGGAGTTCGAACAGCAATCCCGATCAGCGGCAGCGAAGGACCTGCTCGGCGAAGTCGAGGAGCACAGCGGCAAGAACGTGCTCGTCGCCCGGCAAGAAGGACTCAGCGGTGACGCTCTGAGGGCGCTCGCGTTCCAGATTCGTGACCGGCTCGGAAGTGGGATCGGAGTGTTGGGCTCGACCACGGACGGCAAGGGCGCCCTCATCGCATTCGTCTCGAACGATCTGGTCGCCGACGGGCTCTCTGCCGGTGATGTAATCGCGGACGCGGCGAAACTTCTGGGTGGTGGCGGTAGCCGGGATCCGCGTCTCGCTCAGGCCGGCGGACCCAACGGGGACCGACTCGACGATGCCCTCGACGTGGCTCGTACCGCAGCGAGAGCAGCGGTCACCGCATCGTGAGCCGGATCCTCGGGCTCGACCCGGGGGAGCGACGTGTCGGTGTCGCGCTATCAGACCCCACCGGTACCATTGCTTCACCGCATTCCGTGATTGATCGGCGGTCGGTGGAGCTCACTGAAGCTGTTCGGATGTTGTGCGAAGAACATGACGTTGAGCGGATAGTGGTCGGACTGCCGACCGGCCTCTCAGGGGTCGAAGGACCTTCCGCGGAAGCCGCACGAACAGTCGGGACAGCAGTAGCTGAAGCAACCGGCCTCCCGGTGGAGTACCAGGACGAGCGGTTTACGACGGTGACAGCAGAAGCGGCCCTCCTTGAAGGCGGCGTGCGGCGGGCGAAACGGCGCGACGTCCGGGACAAGGTGGCGGCCGCCGTGATTCTTCAAACGTATCTCGATCGCAAGGACCTCTCGGGTGACCGATTCAGCAGCAGCGACGCCGACTGAAGAGCGATGGAAGAAGCCGCTGCTTATCGCGGCGGCTGTTGTCGTGGCCGTGGTGGCGCTGGTCCTGGTGTCTCGGATCCTCGCTTCGGCCGTCGCCGGCGATCAGGCCCTCAACGTAGAATCGGGAATCGCCGTCTCCGTCGAGATCAAGGCCGGCTCATCGGCCCGCGAGATCGCAACCGCAATGGAACAGGCCGGCGTCGTGCGGGCAAGCGAGCTGCGAGCCGTCGTGGAG
>JAMBLK010000119.1 GCA_023336855.1 Actinomycetes bacterium | reverse complement strand
GGTGGGTGCGTCCAAATCCAGATTCGAGGCCGTAGGGCGAGCTCTGAATGCCCCCTGCTCGAGCTTGTTGACCGATGTCAGATTGCGAAGATCAGTCGCCCTCCGACTACGCACCGAGGTGGGTGATTGGGAACACGGCGACGCCATCGTCCCTCTCGTATGCATAGCCCGTTCCCACGATGACGGCGAGCCTGCTCGGGTCGCCGATCTTCGACCTATCGGCCCGGTCCCGGAATCGTAGAAGACTCGCGACGGCATCATCGGGGCCGGTGTTGTCATGGTAGTGAGAGACCGTGGCGTCGTTCGCCGAGGCGTAGATGCGCAGATCCCGAACCACAAGCGACTCGAAAAGCAATGCGAGGAGGTTCAGGTCCTCAAGTGGCCTTGCCCGATCTGCTCTCAGCGCTGCCACGGCAAGCGAGGGATCGACGAAGTGTCGCTTCGGTGCCCTTCTGAGGATCGACTTGGAACGGAGTTCCGGCGACCACGCGGGCTGGTTCTCGACGAAGACCAGTCGTTCCAGCGCCGACAGATAGTCCCGAGTCGTATCGATGCCCAGCGGAGGGGACGTGACCCATGAGATGTAACCCCTGCGACCAACACTTTGCAAGACGTCTCGTTGGTTGATCAACACACGCTCCCAGCCCGGACTGCGGCTGCAATCACCCCGACGAACCAAGGATGCCCTCGCATTTATGACCGCACGCACCCTCAAGATCGGCCTTCATCCCGCACTTCCTTGGAGAGATATCAAACGGATTCGCCTCGTATGATCCGCTCCCACAGACCCATCGCCTCTTCGCCAAAGACACCTTCGAGACGATCGTGGTGCAGACCGGCGGTGTGTATGAGGCGGGTGCGTAGCCAGTCCGGTATCGGGTCGTCGACCGGCTCGTGCGTGGACCAGATTTCGGCGCCGGGTGCCAGCAGTTCGACCACTCGCCGAGGAAGACGGTCAACGGATCCGGATTCCATGTGCGCGATCGCCGCCCAGCGGGCTTTGATCAGTCAATGTAGGCCACCGCGATGAGGATGATCGTCGTGCGATCGTCGTCGTAACTCCACGTCACCCGTGCACGCCCCTTCGATAGAGCAATCGCGGCCGTGGACCACAACTCGATCCCGGGGAATAGACGGAGGGTCTCTCGCACGTCGGCACCAGTGTGCCGCACCTCAAGATCGTCTAGCAGGTCATAGATTGCGACCTGGTCGCCCAGAGAGAATTCGTCATACCCCTCGGCGAAGGCTTCCGTCCAGATCAGCTTCATCGTGCCCCACCTTCAGCAATCAGCCGTCCGACGTCGATGACCGATGGGGCCGACGCCGAGCCTCAACGAACCGCCCCTGTTCAGCATCGGACAACCCCCGACGCACCGCTGCCATTGCCTCTGGATTGGCTAGGAGATCGATCTCGGCTTCCGTTAGGACGCGAGCCCTTCTCAGCACCACCGAACCGTCGGGCAACGTCTCCGCTACAACGGCTGAAGATGGTTCAAACCCGAGTCGCGTCACGGAGATGCGGCCTCGGCTGTCCACTGTGAGATCGGTACGAGTCACCATGCGTGACACGATACCATATTTCCCACATGGGGCAATGGGGAAACACGGCAACTGGAATGCAGCCACACTCGCTGACTACCGTCTGCGCCGATGCCTTCGATCACCGTTCCCGATTACTCCGGCGGATCGCTTGTCAACCTCGTCGCGGAG
>JAMBLK010000118.1 GCA_023336855.1 Actinomycetes bacterium | reverse complement strand
GCAACGCGATCGAGGAGGTCGACAGTGGACTCTCTGAAAGAGTCAGTCGAACGGCAGTCGTTCGACGTTGGGCGCCGCGGCTACGAACGCGATCAGGTCGATCGATACCTCAGGAAACTGGCGGGTTCCATCTCCACGCTCGAGGAGAATCTGAGAGACGCCCTCATACAGAAACGTGAACTCGAACGCCGTCGCGTCGGAAAGGCCGAAGTTGAGGACTCCGTCGAGTCTGCATACGTGGCAGCAGCTGAGGCCAAGCACAAGCTTCTCGCCGAAGCGGAGGAACGAGCGTCTCTGATGCTGCGCGACGCGGAGATCGAATCGGCCAAACTCCTGACGGAACCACAGGCAACGGCAGATCGAGCCAGGAAGGACGCTGAGGGGCTCCTGCTGCAGGCGCAAGCCCGTCTCGACGCTGCGGGGGAAGAAGCCGACGCGATCCGTTCCGAGGCTGAGGCGATCCGGTCTGATTCCGCTCGACTCGTGGAGGCTGAGGTGACGACAGCCCGGGAAGAAGGCGATCGCATTCGCACGGACGCGACGGCGGAATCTGAACGGGTCCTTGCAGCCGCTCGAACCGAAGCGGATGCAACCCTGGCCGAAGCAACGGAACAGGCTTCGGAAGTGTACGAGACAGAGCGGCGACGCTCCATCGAGCGCCTGGCCAAGAGCCGGGATGAGTACGAAGATCTGGCGCGCAGGCTCCGCTCCCTGAAAGAAGCCACGGGAGACATGTTGACGAACGCGCTCCGCGACCATGAGGCGATCCGTGTCGTGCTCGATGAGTCGTCGGTCGAGGTCGTTTGACGGCCCAACACGATGGTTCGGGAGTGTGTGACGGTTGCCGGGGGAGTCGGTAGCATCTCAAGAGAACATGGCGCGCAAGAGCAAAACGACAAAACGACTTCAGGAGCTTGACCACACTGCGGCGCAGCGGTCCTCCGCCGCGCCTCCGGGGTTCAGGTCACCCGTTGACGATGAACCCGCGGCATCATGGGCGGCCTTCATCGCCGGAGCGATCCTGATCTTCGTCGTGTTCACCGCGGTTGCCGTGTTCGTCGGTACTCGATCCGTTGAGGCCGACCTGGAAGCCCGATCCGAACAAAGCCTCCGCGTGTCGGGCTTCGGAGACATCACCGCCCACGCCGACGGATTCACCGTGGCGTTGAAGGGCCAGTACACCGTAGGCCAGGACATCGCATCGGCAGAGCAGGCCGTCTCGGGACTCGCCGGTGTCGGATCCGTGGATGCGAGTGGCGTGTGGGTGGTCGAGGCGACAGAACTTGTCGCCGTCGACGTTGTGGGCGCTCCTGTCGCGTTCGTGTGGAACGCCGAAGCGGTCACGGTTCACGGCGATCTCTCGACCGAAGAGCAGCGGGTCTTCGTCACCGAGTCACTCGGTGCGCTCGAAGCGGAGGACGGCACTGTCCGGTTCGTCAGCGTCGATGCCTCCGGTGTCCAGATCATCGAAGGCCTTGTTTCGGAGGACGATTGGATCGGCAAAGCTGTGGCCCTCGTCGGTTCGCTTGCGAACGGTCTGGAGAATGGTGCCGTCAGAGTCAATCCGGTTGGCGAAGTCGTGACGACCGAAGGTAAGACCGAGACCCGGCAGGAGAAATTCGACCTTACCGTCGCTTCGGAGGAATTCATCGCTGCCCTTCAGGTGGTCGGATTCGATCTCACCGACGGTGTGCTCGGTCCTCCAAAGCCGCCGCCGCCGACCAGGCAGGAAGTCGAAGAACTCGAACGGACGCTCGCGGAACTGATCGAGGGCAAGGTCGTCGAGTTCGAGTTCGCAAGCGACGAACTCACAGACGTGGGGAAATCGCTCCTCGACGAGCTCCTGGTGCCGCTGAGAGAGTTCTCTGCTGTGTCGATAAGAATCGAAGGCCACGCGGATGCGCAGGGATCGCCGGAACGGAACCTGGAGCTGTCGTTCCGCCGTGCCCAGTCCGTCGTCGTCTACTTCGTCGACCAGGGCGAGGATTCGAACCGCTTTGTCGCCGTCGGCTACGGTGATACCCGTCCAATCGCGGACAACTCGACGGAAGAGGGTCGGCAGAAGAACCGACGCATCGAGTTCATCGCTCTGGAGGAGTAGGTGCTGTACGTCGGCTCACAGATCATCATCTGGATCATTCTCGCAGCGGCCCTCGGGTTCGCCATTGGATGGATGGTGAAAAGTCGCCGCGGCATGCGCGTGAAGAAGCGCAGGAAGTACT
>JAMBLK010000117.1 GCA_023336855.1 Actinomycetes bacterium | reverse complement strand
GCATCGGGTACGATTCGGATATGAAGAAGCTCATTATCGGACTCCTGGTTCTTGCTGCTGCCGCCGGTCTTGGGGTTGTCGCATACCGCACGATGACGGTCGAAGTCCCGGTCGAAGATCAGAACTGACCCGCTGGAGTCGGGCCTCACCGTTCGTGTCTTCGGCGCCGGACGTCTCGTGGCGGCGTTGCACGGATTCAGCCTGTCCGGCGAACAGTTTGCTTCGATCGCGAGTCGGTCCGTCCAACTCCACGCCCCCGATCTCCCCGGTCACGGGACGACCAGAGTCGATCCCGTCGATGTTTCGACCACGCTCCGTGTGCTCAGCGAATGGCTGCGATCGTTCAATGCGCCGATCCCCCTGCTCGGCTACTCCCAGGGCGGACGCATGGCGCTCCTCGTCGCTCTCGAGTACCCGGATCTTGTCGATCGCTTGATCCTTGTCTCAACGTCCCCGGGAATATCAAGCGAAGTTGATCGGGAGGCTCGTCGCCGCAGTGACGAGATTCTCGCCGACCGAATCGAAACGATCGGTCTTGATGCATTTCTCGACGAGTGGCTCGAGGGTTCCATCACCGGAACATCCCACCTCAGTGAGGAAGCACGCCGCGTCGACCGTGCCACCCGCGCCGAGAACACCACGGTCGGCCTCGCTTCTGCTCTTCGCGGACTCGGCCAAGGGACCCAACCATTCGTAGGTGACCGACTCGGAGAGCTCTCGATGCCGGTCGTCACGATCTCGGGAGAACGAGACGAGAAGTACACGCGTCTGGCGGCCGAGATCGCCGAATCCGTCCCCCACGGCCGACACCTGTCGATCGCGAACGCCGGCCACAACGTGGTCCTGGATGCACCAGAAGAGTTGGCAGCAGCAATCGCGGCGTTCTGTCGAGTCGTCGGTCGATGACACGTAGATCAGTAGCAAGTAGAGCAGTACTGATCTACTGATCTACACCCACCCCAAGAACCCTTCGATGGCGTCCACGTACACTTCCGGCCGCGACAGAATCGACTCGTGGCCGACGTCCGGGATCTCCACGATCTCGGCGCCGTCGATTCTTCCCGCGAGGTCATATTGGGTGCGCGCCGGAACGACCTGGTCGGCGGTCGGGATGATCACCATGGTCGGACGATCGATCTCGCCGACCCATGGTCTGGAATCGAATCGCCATGCCGCGTTGGCTGATTCGTAGAAGAGAGACGGGTCCCGATTCATCAGAGCCGCCCACATCCATCGCTCGTGTGCCGACTCGATGATCCGGGTGCGGCGCAGGAAGCGGAAGGTGAACAACGCCGCTTCCTTCTTCGAGAACCGGGCCAGCGCCCGTGCGAGCCAAAATGCGACGAGCGCACCGGGCCGATGCCTGTCGATCGGGAAGGCTGCGGTTCCCGCGAGGATCAGGCGGCGGATACGGTCGGGATGATGGTGGGCGATCACCTGCGATGCCATCCCACCCATCGAGAACCCGAAAAGGTCCACCTCGTCGTATCCGAGTTCGTCCAGCACACCGATGATGTCGGCCGCGAGATCATGGATCTCGAATGATCCGCGGATCCGGTCCGACTTCCCGTGGTTCCTGTGGTCGGGAACGATCACCCGGAAATGCTCGGAGAGGGCAGGGATGATCGGAAAGAAATTCATCTCTCCGTCGAAGCTCCATCCGTGAACGAGAACGAGGGGCGGAGCGTCCTCCGGTCCAGACTCTCGAACGAAGAGTTCGTGCTCTCCGACGAGGACCGTCCGGCCGGAGACGTGGATCGGACGCACCTGTGCTCCGTCGTATACGGGTTCTATATCGGGTCCGAAGAGGCGCCATGCCACCCACCCAAGACCGAGAACACCGAGCATCCACCGGATCCATCTCATCCGGACAGAGTAGGTCGACCATCTGCACCGCGATCCAGAATCGGCAGACGGTACGCTCACCCGGGTGACGAAACTCTTCTCCCACCGCTTTGGAACCGGCTCTCCCCGGGTGTTGTTTCTCCATGGCCTCAGTTCGGCCGGACCGGTGTGGTGGCGAATCGCGGAAGCCCTCGCGGCAGCCGGCTACCCATCGACCGCACCGGATCTTCGCGGCCACGGCGAGAGCCCCCGGACGGACGAGTACTCCTTCGCTGGATACGCGGCGGACGTCGCGTCATCCCACCCGGGACCTTGGGACCTGGTCGTCGGTCACTCGCTCGGCGGTGCCGTGGCAGTGAGAGCGGCGGAACTCAATCCGGATTTCACAGCCGCATATCTGCTGATCGATCCCGCAATCGATCTCGATTCTGTCACCTTGCAGAACCTTCGTTCCGACCTTGTCGCCGAAGTTGAGCACCCGCCCAGTGTTGCTCAACTCGTCGCGGACCACGCGGCATGGAATCGGGAAGACGCTGTTCACAAGCGCGCAGCGGTCCTCGCCACGTCACCCGCCGTCATGTCCGGCACGTTCGACGACAACCCGGACTGGAACGTCGGGCAAGAGCTCTCGAAGATCAAGACGCCGGTACACATTCTCGGGGCCGACATCGACCCGCTATACACGAATGCCGACTTCGAGCATCACTCTCGCCCCGACTCAACCCTCACGTTCGAGATCGTGCCCGGCGCCGGTCACTCGATCCACAGAGACGACCCCTCAACCGTGATAGACCGAGCACTGGCCCTGCTCGAAGTCGGTAGTCCATAGGCGATGAAGAGCCGTGCTCACTGCTCGTGGCTCCCCGAATGCCCCAACGGGTCCACCGCGAACACATACTCCGCGACCGGTACGCCCCCGACCAGGTGCTCGGTCACGATCCGCTCCATCACCTCGATAGTGACCGAGTGGTACCAGGTCCCGTCGGGGTAGACAACGGCGATCGGACCGCGCTCGCACACCCTGAAACAGTCGACCTTTGAGCGCAGGATCGCGCCTCCCGATTCCGGTGCCGTTGGAGGCGGCGCATCGATATCCGATCCCCGCCACGGTGCCGGGGCAGAAGCCAGTTCCAATTCCTTGAGGCGCACCTTCAAGTATCGCCAAACGGCACTGCTCTCCTCGGCCGTAGAGCATCGCGGAGTCGCCTGCTGAGCGCACAGCAGGATGTGACGTTGTAGCGAGCCGATTCCGAGCGAGGTGGAGATCGCTTCGAGTCGTTCATGAGTGACGTCTGACATGGGACGAGTTTGCAGCAACTCGGCGTCGATCGCAACCCGGCATGGCTACGCTCATTGAACGATGGACTTCATTCGACTTACGTCATACGCACACGGCTCCGGTTGAGCGTGCAAGCTCGGATCTGACGAGTTGGCGCAGGTTCTGCGCCGTTTGCACGGAACGGAGATCACTAAACACCCGGATCTGCTCATCGGGATCGACGGGTCGGATGACGCCGGGGTCTACCGCATCTCGGATGACCTGGCACTCGTCCAGACCGTCGATTTCTTCACACCGATCGTCGACGACCCGCGCGATTGGGGGCGGATCGCCGCCGCAAACGCCCTGTCCGACGTCTATGCGATGGGTGGAACGCCTCTCACGGCCCTCCAACTCCTCTCGTGGCCCCGGGACGTCCTTCCGTGGGATACCGCCGCCGATGTGATCGACGGCGCCGTTGAAATCCTCACCGAGGCCAACTGCACCCTCGTGGGCGGCCACTCGATCGACGACAGTGACCCGAAGTTCGGCTTCGCCATCACCGGGACGGTCCACCCCGAGCGAATGATCACGAACAACGCGGCACGACCCGGCGATCGATTGGTGCTCACCAAGGCACTCGGCACCGGGGTGATCTCGACCGCTATCAAGGACGGGGTCGCATCCCCTTCGTCCGGCAACGCCGCGATCGCCTCCATGAGTCGGCTGAATGCTTCAGCCTCCGCCGCCGCAGTCGCCGCCGGGATCAGGGCCGGAACCGATGTGACCGGCTTCGGACTCCTCGGCCATCTCGCCGAGATGCTGCAGGCCAGCGGTGTTTCCGCCACGATCGACGTGGCGACGATCCCGATCCTCCCCGGCGCTCTCGACATCACCGCTGATGGCCACGTGCCGGGCGGCACCAAGCGGAACTTCCGAGCCGTCAAGGGCTTCGTTGACTTCGGTGAGACCACCTCCGCGATCCAGACCATCCTCGTCGATGCCCAGACCAGCGGTGGTCTGCTTCTTGCCGTGCCCGAAGACGATCTCGATGGTCTGGTTGCCGCGGTCGTTGAAGGAGGAGATGTCGCTGCCGTCATCGGACGAATCGATGCTCCCGCCGATGGCGGCGCGTTGATAGCAGCCGAGTGAAAACCGACAGGTTGTCGGCGTTGATCATCTGTTAACCTTGTCTCGCAGCCGATTCACAGGATCGGCCGCGCAGACCCCCTCTCCCCCCGTGGGGGTCTGCCCTATTCTGGGGTTCCACACGCTCACACAACAGGCGATAGGCTGCCCCTGTCATGCGGTTGAGATTCCCCCGTCCACGCGCCGTCACCGAGACGCTCCGCGACCTCGCCCGTCGTCACCCAGACGAAGCCGAGGCCTATCTCGACGCGCATCACGACGAGTGGGAAGAGCTCGCCGAATCCACACCGGAGAATGCGGCCGACATCCTCGAGGCGCTGCAGGAAGAGGGCGCCGCCGACCTTCTCAAGGACCTCGATCTCGACGATGCCGGCGAGGTTCTCGACGAGATGCGGCCGGAGGCGGCCGCCGATGTGCTCGAGACGATCCGGCCGTCCACCGCCGCGGCACTGATCGCGATGATGGACGCCGACCAGGCGGCCGACGTGATCGGAGCGCTCGAACCGGACGAACGAACCGCAGTTCTCGCTGCTCTCGACCCGGATTCCGCTGCGGAGATCCACACCCTCCTGGTCCACGCCGCCGACACGGCGGGCGGCATGATGACGACCGACTACGCCGCTCTTCCCTCCGGTGTCAGCTCCGGCGAGGCCATCGAGGCCCTCAGACGGCTCCACGACGAACTCGGATCGAATCTCTCATACGTCTACGTGACCGACGAGGCCGGGCATCTCCGAGGTGTCGTGTCGTTTCGCGAGCTCGTCTTCGCCCGCCCCGGTCGGTCACTCGACGATGTGATGTTCGCCGACCCTGTCTCGGTCACACCGACGACCGACCGTGAGGTTGTC
This sequence comes from Actinomycetes bacterium, assembly GCA_023336855.1. Classification (GTDB taxonomy): domain Bacteria; phylum Actinomycetota; class Acidimicrobiia; order Spongiisociales; family UBA5794; genus JAHEEL01. The sequence continues at coordinate 4,444 of JAMBLK010000117.1, read as the reverse complement.
GCCGAACTGATCCAGCGGTACAGCCTGTTCGCCATCCCGGTCGTCGATGACAACGGCATGCTTGTCGGAATGGTGAAGATCTCCGAAGCTCTCGAGGCGATCCAGGCCGAGGCCGGTGAGGACATTGCCGTGATGGTCGGCGCGGGTGTCGAAGAGACAATCTTCACTCCGGTGAGGCTCTCCGTGCGCCGGAGGTTGCCGTGGATCACGTTCAACCTCGTCGTTGGCCTCGTCATCGCATACGTGATCGCACAATTCGAGTCGACACTGGCCGGAGCGGCAGTCCTTGTGGCGTACATGCCCCTGGTCGCGCTCCTCGGTGGGAACTCTGGAGCGCAGAGTCTGGCCGTCATCATTCGGTCCATCGCCATGGGCGACCTTCCTCGTGGTCGTGCGGGGAGGGCAATCAGGAGGGAGATGATGGTGACAATGATCGATGGCCTCGCGATCGCTGTCCTCGCCGGGTTCATGGGGGCCGTCACCGTTGGATTCTTCGGAGATCAGTCGTCAATCGAACCACTCCAGATGGCGATCATCCTCTTCGTGTCCGTCATCGTGTCGTTCACCGTCGGAGGAACGGTCGGATCGAGCATCCCGATCATCCTGCGGCGTATGGGGCAGGACCCGGCCCTTGCGTCGAACATCTTCCTCACGATGACAACAGACCTTGTGAGTTTCGGAGGATTCCTCCTCACGGCATCGATCCTGCTCTGAGCGAGTGACCGAACGCTTCAGGGTTCTGAAGAGTCAGGAACCGAGGATGGCCTCGTCGGTCCCCTCGAACGGTCCGACATACACGATCCGGAACCCGTCTTCGAGTCTCACGAAATAGTGCTCGGCCAGGATTCTCTGTTGATCCTCGTCCGGTTCTTCAGCAAGGACGACCGACGCGGCATCCTGCGAGTCCACCACGTGAGCTTCGAAGATCGGAGGAAAGCGATCGACGGCGTCTGCAATCACGTCGTAGAGGTCCAGATCCGACAGACTCGTGTACGAGGCGGGATCGAGAAGGAGAACCACCGTGTCGCCGGTCTCGACGGAGATGATCCGCTCAGCGATTCGGTACTCGGGGAACGTCGGCATGCTCGGGGTCACTGTCGTGGTAGTTGCCGATGTCGTCGTTGTAGACGATGTCGTGGTCGTCGTCGAGGTAGTCGGGGCTGTCGCCGTAGTCGTCGTTACGGCCGGTTCGTTCGACGACGTGCAAGAGGCGATGACAAGTGCCATTGCAACGAGCAAGTAGGAACGAGACCTCATAGTCATCGATTCTATCCGATTGAACCCTCGTTGCCTTGCTCAACCCAGGCGCCGTACTCGACACCCTCCATCCAGACCGTGCCGTTCACGAGCCTGAAACGCCGACGCACGTCCTCAAAGCCCTCCGGTGACGGAGATGTCTCAAGTTCCTGCTCCGCGAGTTCGAGTCCTGGTCGCCAGGCAGGGATGCCGGTGGCGATGTCAACCCTTGCCTCCCACGATGCCTCCCCGCGATAGCGCTCTGCTTCCTGGGAACCCCAGAACCGCTGAAGCTTCATAGCGATGCGAACGGCTCGGCGTAGGGATCGTGCCGCGAGACGGTCAACCGACGCCGGGTCCACCGTGACATTCGCCATCCACTCGCCGAAGGCCTCATCGTTCCATCGATCCGGATCCATCACCACATCGCAATAGAGATCGTCGACGGCTGCTGCAAGCGATCGGCTCATCGACGGAGTTCCTCGTCGACGAGTGATGTGAAACCGTCCTGGAGGCTCTTCGTCCCGACGCCGCTTCCGAATTCACGATCGTCCACGTGCACGATTGGGAGAACCTCCCTGACGGTGGACATGGCGAACACCTCGTCGGCGTTCATCACATCGTCGACTCCGTAGATTCCCTCTCTGACGGTCATCCCAAGGCGACCCGCGACTTCGATCACAGCGGTCCGCGTGATCGATTCGAGGATGCCTATCTCGAGACCGGGCGTGTGGAAGACACCTTCGCTGATCCACCCGATCGAGAATGTGGGTCCTTCGAGAACATGGCCGTGGCGTCCAACTAGAAGAGCATCACCGAAGCCATCGTCTTGGGCCGCCACCGATGCAGCGAGATTGAAGCCATAGGACAGGGCCTTCGCACCCGTGAGTTCGGACCAGTCGCCGTCCGTGTGCCATGGTGCGATCCTCGTTTGAACAGTCAGGTTCGGTGCACCGGGACGAACCGCCTCGGCGAAAACGACGACGTGGGAATCGGTGCCCGGGGCTCTCGCATCGGTTCCACCGGACACGAACACCCGCACGACACTCTCACCCGCAGTTTCAGCGATCGAACGACACCATGAGGCGATGGAATCGCGGTCGGGTGTCGGTAGCCGCAACTTCGTAGCGCTCAACTCGAGTCGGTCGAGATGTGGTTCGAGGCGGAAGATCGAGCCGTCATACGAACGCATCGCCTCGAAGCACCCGTACCCCCGCTGAAACCCGATGTCGAAGACAGAGATAGAAGCATCTTCAGCAGCTACCGGGACCCCGTCGATGAGAACAGATCCGAGAACACTCATACTTGAAGAGTATCCGGTTGTGCGTAGTCCGTAGTCCGTAGTCCGTAGTCCGTATCCGGTAGCGGGTAGCCGGTGGAGACATACCGTTCTTGCCGGCGCCTGGCAGCTGGCGGCTCACTGGTCTACTGATCTACTGATCTACTGCTCTACTGCTCTACTGCTCTACTGCTCTACTTCTTCTGCAGTGACCTCGATCGTGTGCCACCCTTCCGCACCATCCGGTCTCGGTGACACGTTGGGTTCTGTCTGGGTAAAGCCCGTGCCATCGGTGGCTCGGACGGAGATGACGTGCTTCCCGGCCGGCAGTTCGCTGTCGAGCTTCCACTGAACCCAGGCATTCTCAGAGAGCGGGTCCGTGATCTCGGCAAGCGCCCAGGGTCCGCCGTTGATCTGGACCTCAACCCGTTCGACCCCTTTGGTCGGTGCCCATGCGACACCTCCCAGGGTGTAGGAGCCTGCTTCTACTTTGGCCCGGTTCCGTGGCCGATCGATGCGTGACTGCGTCTTGATCGGAGCTTCCTTGGACCAACCGCGCGGAATCCAGTACCCGTCGAAGGAATCCCACGTGGTGAGCTCGATCTCGGTCAGCCACTTGGTCGCGGATACGTAGCCGTACAAGCCGGGCACCACGAGGCGGGCGGGGAATCCGTGGTTCGCCGGGAGAACCTCGCGGTTCATGCCGATTGCGACGAGGGCGTCGCGATCATCGAGGGCCGCGTCGATCGGGAATCCGACCGTGAAGCCGTCGATCGAACGCCCGACGACCTGTTGTGCTCCGTCTTGGACTCCTGCCATGTCGAGCAGGTCTCTGAGGAACACTCCGGTCCAGAGCGCGTTGCCCACGAGATTGTCGCCTACCTCGTTGGATACGCAGGCAAGCGTGACGTACCGCTCAACTAACGGCATTGAGGCGATCTGGTCATAGGTGAGCACGATTTCCTCGTCGACCATGCCCTTGATCGTCAACGTCCACTCTTCGGGGTCGATCGTTGGGACCACCAGCGCCGTGTCGATCCGGTAGAAGGTGGCACTCCCGACAACGATCGGGGGGACGCCGGCCAGGTCGAAGTCGTTGGCGGCTGTTGGATCCAGTTGAATCTCTACAGGTTCCGGGAGGATCAGAGCGGCGAGTTGCGCGTCCGCCCGTCCACGGATCTTTCCCCGACCGATGTTGATCGCCACCGCCGTCACGATCGCTACCCCGGCGAGACCGACGATGAGTCTCCTACGCGACATGTCGGTCACGTCGTTGTCCGTGATGTCTCGACTCGTGCCCCCACCCGCCCATGTCTTGATGCCGAACCAGGTTGAGATGCCGAGGCCCATGGCGACCGTCGTCGAGATAGCGGCGAGCAACCCTGAAACGTTCGGCTGGGTGAGTTGGGCCGCCACACCCACGATGCCGGCGATTGCGAATCCAGCAATGATCGGCCATGGCGTGGCGACAGACGCCTTGCCGAGGAACCACCCGATAATGACGGCGACGAGGAAGATCCCTATCGCCAGAACGGCTTTGTCGGCAGTGCCGAACGCCGAGATGGCGAACGTCTTCAACCATGCGGGAGAGATATCGATGACGTACGTGCCGATCGCCGAAATCGCAGATGGCACATCATCGGTCATCCCGGCGAAAAGTTCCGTAGCGCCCATCGCAATGAACACCCCGGCGACACCTGCCCAGCCGGAGAAGCGTTTCGCTCTGAGGTTCTGCTCGGTCGTCATCCGACAACTGAAGCACAGGAATGAGACTTCCGCGGCGAAATCAGGAGAAGTTCACTGTTTGGTAAGGGTTGTCGATAGTCGGTTGTCGATAGTCGGTTGTCGATAGTCGGTAGTGGCGGTAGTCGGTAGTCGGTAGTCGGTAGTCGGTAGTCGGTAGTCGGTAGTCGGTAGTCGGTAGTCGGT
>JAMBLK010000116.1 GCA_023336855.1 Actinomycetes bacterium | reverse complement strand
TGGGAGGCGTCCGAGCTGAAGAAGCGCGCCTCCGAGACCGCCAAGAAGTGGGAGCCCAACTGGAAGGGCGAAGGCGGCGAACGAGAAGAACCAGCACACCGGATGCTGTTCGACGAACTCGTCACCGTCGCAGACCTCGCCTCGTCGGAGTTCCCCCACTACGCCGACCGGCTGTGGAGACCGATCCTCGATGTGAGCGACGAGGAGAACGCATGACCGCCGTGAAGCCGTTCAACCCCGTCGAGCCGATCCCCGAGGGCCGCAGCGTCATCGAGGCCAGCGCCGGAACCGGCAAGACGTTCACGATCGCCGCCCAGGTCACCCGGCTCGTCGCCGAAGCTGGCATCCCCATCGACCGGATCCTCGTCGTCACGTTCACCAGGGCCGCCACCGCCGAGCTCCAGGGGCGGATCCGGGACCGTCTCGTCGAGACGCTCCGTATCCTCTCCGGTGATGCTGCGGCCACCGGTGCCGATGATCACATCCGGGTCCTCCTCGATGCCGATGGCACGGCCAGGGAGCTCAGCATCGAGCGCCTCACCGAAGCGGTCATCCGGTTCGACCGGGCCCAGATCTACACGATCCACGGATTCGCCATCAGGCTCCTTGCGCACCTCGGCTTCCACGCCAGGATCTCACCCGAACTCGAACCCATCGCCGTCGACACCGAACTCGTCTCTCAGGTCGTCTCCGATCTGATCGTCGCCCGGTTCGCCGACGACGCCACCGACCTCGTCGACGCCAATGCGCTCACCGACATCGCCAAGGCTGTGACCACCAACCTCGATGCGGACATCGCTCCCGACCCCGCCGGGGTCACGGGGGCGCCGGCAGTTCGTGCCGAGCTTGCGGTTGAGGCACGCGCTGAGATCGACCGAAGGCTGCGGGCCGGCGGCAGCGCAGGTTTCGACCAGTTCCTCCTCGAAGCCCGCGACGCACTCGCAGATCCCGGGATCGGCGAACACGCGAGGAAGATCCTCTCGGAGCGATTCGCCGTCGCCCTTGTCGACGAATCCCAGGACACGGACCCGATCCAGTGGGAAGTCATCAACGCCGTGTTCGACGAAACCCGGCTCGTCATCATCGGCGACCCGAAACAGTCGATTTACGCGTTCCGCGGCGCCGACATCGAGTCGTATCTGTCGAGCGTCGACCGGGCTGAGACCGAGCGAACGCTGCTCACCAACTGGCGCAGCGACGGACCCCTCATCACGGCGCTCGACACCATCTTCGACGGGGTGACATTCGGCGACGAACGTATCGAGTACCGCAAGGTCCGGCCCGCACCCGACCACGAGAGTGCCCGCATGCACGGACCAGGGCCGGCCCTGACGATCCGCCGATTCGGCGCGTCGATGCCGGTCAATCGACGCATGACGGGATCCAAAGCGTTCAAGACTCCCGATACCCGGGAGATGGTCGCAGCCGACGTCGCAGCAGGAGTGGTGCGCATGCTGCATTCGGAGATCGAGATCGACGGTGAGAAGGGACGCAGACGCGTTGACCCCGGGGATGTTGCCGTGCTGTGCCGCACCCGCAAGCAGGTCGACATGGTGAGAACCGAACTCAGCCGGAGGGGAGTGCCATCCGTTGCGTCTCGATCGGGGAGCGTCTTCGTCACGGAAGCCGCCGATGAGTGGCGACGATTCCTCCTCGGCGTCGAACGGCCCGATCGGGCCTCGACCGTGAGGTACGCCGCTACCGGCGTCCTCGTCGGCAAGGATCTGGCCACCGTGGCCGCCCTCGACGATGACGCCACCATCGAACTCCAGGTGGAGATGCGCCGCTGGAACGAACTGCTGTCCGAGGACGGGATCTCTGCCCTCGTTGCCGAAGTCGCTCAGCAGACCGGTCTCATTCAGCGGGTTCTGCGACGCCCCGACGGCGAGCGGCTCATGACCGACCTCAACCACATCGCCGAAGCGATGAACACTGCATGGAGGGAGCAGCGCCTCGGGTCGACACTCGCCTGGCTCGAGGAAGCGATCCGCGACGCCGGCAAGGAACTCAGCGCCGAGGAAGCCGAGGCTCGCGAGCGGCGACTCGAAACCGACGCCGACGCCGTCAAAGTCCAGACCATCCACGGATCGAAAGGCCTCGAGTATCCAATCGTGTTGTGCCCGTTCCTGTGGGACGGAGGGACCAGACGGCGCCCTGCCATCCCCATATTCCACGGACCCGAAACCGACGGGTCGTTCCGGCGCCGGATCGTCGACGTCGGAGGGAAGGAGTCCTCCGATCTGACCGCTCACCAGAACCTGGCCATGGCAGAGAGCGAAGCTGAGGAGAGCCGTCTCCTCTACGTGGCGATGACCCGGGCTCGCCACCGGCTGGTCGTGTGGTGGATCGACGAGGCCGCCGAAGTTGAGAAGACGAAACTCAACGAGATCCTCACGAGTGGCATGTCCGAAGACGACGAGCCGGCGCATCTCCGCTGGCTCACGGACCGGGCCAAAGGCACCATCGAGGTTCGGACGATCACGGAACCACCCGATCTCAGGCGCTACGAACCACCGGCAGGGGATCGTCCGTCGCTTGCCGTCGCCGACTTCGACCGTGGCCTCGACTACGAGTGGCGACGGGCATCGTTCACGTCGCTGTCGCCCGGCCATCCCATCGCCGCCGGACGAGATACCGACGAGGAACCGCAGCGCGAAGATGAGACCGTTGACGTTGGGATAGACGTGCCGGTCAGTGACGATCTGCCGATGCCGATGGCGGCGCTTCCCAGAGGAGCGGCATTCGGGACGCTTGTTCACCACATCTTCGAGAACGTCTCGTTCGACGCAGACGACCTCGACGGTGCCGTTCGCACAGAGGTGGAGAACGCGGTGCGTCGAGCCTCATGGGCCCTCGACGTCGATGCCCTGGTCGACGGGATCGTCGGCACGATCAGGACCCCGCTCGGGCCTTCCGACAGCGATACCCGTCTCCGTGACCTCTCGGAACGGCGAACCCTCGACGAGATGGTCTTCGAGTTCCCCGTCCGCACCTCGGAAGGGGCCATGACCCTTCATGACATCGCCGGAGTGCTTCGCGACCACCATCCGACAGGTGACCCGCTCGGGGCCTACGCCGATGTTCTCGACCGGCTTCCCGGTAGCCGATTCCGCGGATACCTAACCGGAGCAATCGACCTCACGGCTGTGATCCCCGACGCGTTCGGACACGACCGGTACGTGGTCATGGACTACAAGACGAACACGCTCCCCACTCTGGGAGAGGAACCCGCCGTCACCGACTACACCGCCGGATCCGTGCGACGAGTCATGGAGGACAGTCACTATCTGCTGCAGGCGACCATCTACCAGGTGGCGCTCCACCGGTACCTGGCGTGGCGGCTCCCCGGGTACGACCCGCAGCAGCAACTCGGCGGCTCCGCCTACCTGTTCGTTCGGGGCATGATCGGCGCCGAAACACCGATCGTCGACGGCGAACGATGCGGTGTCTACCGATGGGCCCCGCCACCGGAGATGATCGTCGAACTCAGCCGCCGGTTCGCATCGAAGGAGAAGCCATGAGCCTCTCCGAACGCATACGCACCGCCGCATCCGACCCGGACATCGTGATCGGCGCCGATGGTCTGCTCGCCGCGTTCAACGATGCCGGGATCCTTGCACCGCTCGACGTTCTGTCCGCCTCCGCCATCGGGCGGATCCGGTCGGAGGACGATCAGGATGTGCTGCTTGCCGCTGCGCTCGCTGTGCGCGGCACCCGGTTTGGCCACGTGTGCATCCGGCTCGCCTCTCAACATGACGCGGTCTTCGTCGACCGTCTCGAAGCGGTGGCCACCGACGCCCTGCCGTGGCCTTCGCCTGAGACATGGGAAGCTGCAGTTGCGGGCAGTCCGCTGGTCGGCGACGGCGGCGGTGATGCACCGCTCGTCCTCGTCGACGACCGCCTCTACCTCCAGCGGTATCACGCCTACGAGGATCTCGTCACCGGTTTCATCGCGGATCGGATCGGGGGTGGGACACGGGTGCTGGACCCGGCGGTCACCGGAGCGCTCGACGCAGCGCTCTCGTCGGACGACGAAACGGGCCAGACACGGCAGCGGATCGCTGCGGGGGCTGCCCTCTCGGAACGTTTCGCCGTCATCGCAGGCGGGCCCGGGACCGGCAAGACCCACACGATCGCCGCCATGCTGTCGGCCCTCGCGGGCATCGACGGACCGTTTCCGAATGTCGCCCTGGCTGCCCCGACCGGCAAGGCTGCGGCCCGGCTCGGCGAAGCGATGACCGACGAGGCGAATCGGCAGGACGGCCGGGGTGAGTTCCATCACGATGAGTCGGTGAGGGAGCGGCTCCTCTCTGTTGAGGGAATGACGATCCATCGGCTCCTCGGATACCACCCGGCCCGCGGTCGGTTCCTGCACGACCGCGACAACCGGCTTCCCCACGATCTCGTGATCGTCGATGAGATGTCGATGGTGTCGCTCCCTCTCGCAGCCCGGCTGCTGTCTGCCGTACGAGACGATGCCACCGTTGTCCTCGTCGGCGACCCGTATCAGCTCGAATCGATCGAAGCCGGCACGGTTCTCGCAGACATCGTGGGGCCGGCGGCGTTGGACAACCAGGAGAAGGAGGGTTCGTCTCGACCGCCGATCGCCGGGCACGTCGTCGTCCTGGATCGTGTCCACCGATTCGCCGAAGGTGGTGAGATCGCCGACTTCGCCGATGCCGTGCGCATCGGGGATGCCGACGAAGCGATCAGGTTGCTATCTGCCGGATCGGATGACCTGGCCTGGATCCGCGGTGATACGGGGACGGACTTCGGTGCTCTGGTCGAACGGATCACCGAACACCGGACGAACCTCGTGGAGCTGGCCCGGGACCCGGGGAGCATCGAGGATGCTCTCAGATCTTTGGACGGGCTCGCCGTTCTCTGTGCACACCACCGCGGGCCGCAGAGCGTCGACCAGTGGCGGCACCTCATCGAGGCCGCTCTCGACGAGAAGTACCCGGGCCCGCGGTTCGGTGCCGAGTGGTACCCGGGACAGCCGGTGATGATCACCACCAACGACTACCGGCTGAACCTCTTCAACGGCGACATCGGTGTGACGGTAGAGACGGACGAAGGGCCGATGGTGGCGTTCGGCCGGGGTGGGATCCGGGTGTTCCCTCGCTCCCACATCGGGGACCACACCACGGTGCACGCCATGACGATCCACAAGAGCCAGGGTTCGCAGTTCACCGAAGTGGTCGTTGCCCTCCCCGCTGAATCATCCCGAATCCTGACCCGGGAGCTCCTCTACACGGCGGTGACGAGAGCCTCGAATCAGGTGACCCTCGTCGGCGACGAAGCCGTGATCCGGCACGCCGTCGAATGCTCCGTCGAGCGGGCCTCCGGTCTGGGTGTGCGGTTGTGGGGGAGCGGCCGTGATGGTCGGAACGATTAGCCGCCATCGCGGAAATGGGCGGGGTCGGCTTCGACGGGGGAGACAGCAGGCAGTAGTGCGCCGTACGTATGGCGTAGTACGACCCCGAATCCGAGGGGAGGGATCCACTTCTCGACGTTCGTGGTTGAAGCTCCGGGTCTCTCGAGGTGCTCGCGCAGAGCCCGGGCGGATTCCCCGGCCGCAGGGCTTCCGAGCCGTGCATCGTCACTACGGTCCGAACCCGACTGACTACCGGCATTCTCGACACACCCCGCCCCTGAAATCCGAAGAGCCGAGAATCCCGGCTCGAGAACAGGAATCTGTCACACGTCGGCTTCATCCCGAGTAGAGAAGCGAGAGATCCGCTGATCTGAGAGAGAGACGCGTCCTGCTTCGCGTCTTCTTCCATGCCTACGGCGTCACACGCATCCTGCTGCTCGGAGGATATGACAAGGGGCGATGGCCATCGAAGAAGAAGCAGAGTGCTGAGATCCTTCGTGCCCGAAAGAGGCTGAGAGACTTCAAGAGCGAAGAGACGAAGGGGCGCACGATCCCGGGAGGGGGTTGGTTCGCTGACGCATGGAATCGGGACGATCCGGTCTGCCTGGTTGGGGGTCGTTCTACTTGACGGGATATGGGATATAAGACATAATCTAGTAGAGGTGTACGAGATGATCGAAGGTCGACCGTTCGACGACTACGTCGAGGCGAACCGGGCCACAGCCCATGAGGCAGAACTCGAGATGCTTGACGACTACAGCGACGCGTTTCGTCTGGCCAACCAGATTCTCACTGCACGAAAACGCGCCGGGCTGACACAGGTCGAGTTGGCATCAAGGAGTGGGATCGGTCAGAGCGAGATCAGCCGCATCGAACGGGGAGAGAGCAATCCAACGGTAGAGACGCTGTCACGTCTTGGTCGCTCTCTGAACCTGAAGCTACGGCTTGTGGACGTGGCCCCAGCGCCGAGCAGCGGGTGACGTTCGATCGTTCGGCAGTCGGTCGGCTGGGATTCTTGTGTCCGGCGATTCCGGACCCGAGGCCACACCACGGTGCACGCCATGACGATCCACAAGAGCCAGGATTCGCAGTTCACCGAAGTGGTCGTTGCCCTCCCAGAGGAGTCATCGCGACTGTTTACCAGGGAGCTCCTCTACGCGGCGGTGACAGAGCATCCGATCGGGTGACCGTCGCCGGTTCACCGGGACCCCTTTGGCGAGCCTTTGGGGGCCCATGGCACGATGACGCCGCGTCCCCGAGTTGACGGGGCCGTATGAGCAACAGGCAAGGAGAACACAGATGCGTGCACTCGTCCTCATCGTCGCGGCGGCCCTCGTTGCTGCGGCGTGTTCGAGCGGGTCCGAATCCGAAACGGATACTCTCGGATCAGAGACGACGATCGCCGGTGTGTCGGCTCAGGGGGCTGGCAGCGCATCGGGCTTCTGTGGAACCGTCGAGAGCGTCATCGACGATCTCGATGCGATCGACACGGATGATCCGGATCTCGACGTCGAAGAGATGTACACCCTCATCGCGAAGATCTACCGGCAGATGAACGCGTCCGCTCCGTCGGAGCTGAACGACGATCTCAAACTCCTGGTCGACATGAGCGATCGTCTCTCTGAGTGGGCGAAGGACCCCACCGAGGAGTTCCCGTTCACCGACGACGAGGCGGACGCCCTCGACAAGGCCGGTACGCGGGTCGATGTGTTCATCCGGGACGAGTGTGGGATCGACACGGACGAGGAGATCGAATCACAGATCGCAGGCGACACCGGTGACGAAGAAGTCGTGACCGGCACCGACAAAGACCCCGAGAACCCGATCGGTTCGGAGGATCAGCACCACGCCACCCAGATCATCACGCTCGGAGGCGAGACCTATACCGAGACGCTCAGCGACATGTTCGAGGTCTCGTGCGACATGTACGGGGAGCTCGAGACGGGCTCCATCGGGATCTACCTGAGCGGCCCCGACTTCGAGTCCTCGGTGTCGAGTTACGACACGGGTATCGAACCGGGAACGTACGAAGGTCAGATCTGGGTCTTCGCCGTCGACACCGCACTTGATGAGAAGACGTGGGATCTTCAAGAGATCGACGGCGCCTTCGTGCTCGACCGAGCACAGAGGATCACCGATGACGAGTGGTTGTTCTCAGGGAGCTTCTCCGCGACCGCGGAGAACGACCCGGCAACGTCGATCGAAGCGACGTTCACATGCGTGGGGCCGGTGGGCTACTAACGCTCACCGGCCCTCAGGGGGGAGAGAGGAAGGGGGCCCGGTGCCGAAGGAGCACCGAAGTACGGGGACGGGCACGACAAAGCGGAATGCGGGCATCATGAAGCGACTCGTCATCGACGACACCGGCCGGTCGACCCCACGCGGCAGGACGGCACGCCCGGACACCGTGCTCATTCTCCTCGACGAATCGGTCTCCGTCTCGGTCAGAGAAGCGCAGGTCGTCGAACTCGAAGACCGGGTTCGCGAACTCGTCGGCCGCGAACCGAAGGACTTCGCCCGTGCGGCCGTCCTGATCTACGACATCTTTCGATTGAGCGACGAACGGGGGCTGACTCGCGAAATCGCGCGCGTGTTCGATCTTCCCGCAATGGTCCTCTACCAGGTGCCTCCGCTCGTTCGATCCATCCACCGGTTGGGTCCGACACCTTCGACGGCGACCCGAGATGCCGCGCTGGAACGGATCGACGATCTGTGTCGTCTGGTGATCATGGCTCTCGACGGTGATGCCGACGCCGACGTGGTCGAACGTCTTGTCGATCTGAGGAAGGCCGTTTCGAAGACACCGACAGACCCCGAGCGGCCCGAGGCGGTCGCGGCTGCGGCGAACCGGCTGACCAATCTCGTGAACGCGTTCTTCTTCGACCGGCTGACCGCGATGCCGGTGCTACGCAACTACGTTGTGGGGCTCGAGCTCGGGTTGTAACACGTCATAGCGTCGTCGTGTCCGGCATCTCCGTGCCCATCCCCGACTCCCACGCGTTGTCGAACGCGACATCGTCGAGTGACGCGCGGATCCGCTCCTCGTCCAGTTCGTAGAACGCCTGGAACATGCTGCGCGACAGCCCCTCGTCGGATCGGAAGCGGGCAGAGGCACCGAGGAGCTGTGCTGCCCGTGTCGGATCGTCCCGGGAGCTCGCGACGGTCGCCCTGGCCCGGTAGACGGCGTCGAGGAGTCGCGTCGATCCGAGGTTCCCTGCGATCCGGTGGGCGCGGCCCAGCAGGACCGACGCGTCGTCGGGGAGGCCGGTCCGGGACTTCGCGAGCGCGAGCAGGATCAACACGGACGCCGTTTCGAAGTCGAACCCGAGTTCGTCCTGAACCTCGAGGCACCGCTCCAGCAACACGACCGCGTCTTCGAAGTCGCCCCGATAGAGATGTACGACGCCGAGTCCCGCGATGTTCCACGCGGCGTCCTGGGGGTTCCCGTCGACCTCACCGATCACCCGTGCGCGTTCGTGATGCTCGAGTGCTTCGTCCAACGCTCCCCGCTCACGGGCGAGGACCGCCTGATGACCGAGCACGAAGGACTCGGCCCAGCCCTCCCCGCTCTCCTCGACGAGAGGGAGTGCACGGTCGAGATGATCCCGGGACGCGTCGAGGTCCCCCTTGATCCGGTCCAGGAGCCCCATCCACCCGAGCGAGAGCCCCCGGCACAGCGCGTCGTCGGCGGTCGCGGCGACCCGCTCGCTCTCGACGAGCAATTCGTAGGCGGTGTCGACGTCCGTGGCACTCTTGAGCACGGCGGCGGCCGTCAGTGCCCTCGAGCGGACCGTGGGAGAGACGTCACTGCTGTGGGCGAGGGCGACCTGGAGGCGGTCCGAGCCTTCGGCGACGTTGTCGTGCATCTTCCAGAACCACCGCAGTGCGGTTCCGATCCGCAGCGCCTCTTCGAACCGCCCGTCGGCGACGAAGCGGTCGAACGCGACCCGGAGGTTGTCGTGGTCGGCTTCGAGACGCCCGAGCCACACGTGTTGGCGCTCGCTGCGGAGCGCCGGCTCAGCCTCCTCCGCGAGGGCGAGGAAGCGCTCGGCGTGGCGTGCCGCAACCGCGTCTCGTTCACCGCTCTCCACCAGTGCGCCCGCCGCGTAGGCTCGCAGCGACTCGATCATCGAGTACCGGGTGGGATGGTCGACCGTCGTGTCCACCGTCAGGAGGGACTTGTCCACGAGCCCGGAGAGCGTTCCGAAGATGCGCTCTTGTGGGAGCCGATCGTCGGCGCAGACGATCTCGACGTCGTCGATCAGGAGACCCCCGGCGAACACCGAAAGACGCTCGAAGAGACGCTGCTCGTCGTCGTCGAGGAGGTCGTAGCTCCATCGGACGGCGGCGTCGAGGGTGGCGTGCCGGATCGGCCGGAACCGGGTGCGAAGTTCGAGGAGGGAGAAACTCTCAGCGAGCCGTTGTTCGATCTCGGCCGGGGTCAGCAGCCCGATCCTCGCCGCAGCGAGCTCGATGGCGAGCGGCAGCCCGTCGAGGCGCCGGCAGACGGCGGCGACGTGCGGCGCGTTCTGCTCCGTCAACTCGAAGTCGGTGACGACGAGTCGGGCGCGTTCGACGAACAGTTCGACGGCTTCGTGTTCGCCGGGATCGACCGTCGTCGCATCTCGCCCGGGGAACGACAACGGCGGCACGGTCCACGTTGTCTCCCCCTCGATGCCGAGCCGCTCCCTGCTCGTCGCCAGGATCGTCAACTGCGGGCACTGTGCGAGCAGCGAGTGAACGACGGCCGAGGTCGACCCGAGGACATGCTCACAGTTGTCGAGGATGAGGAGCAATGACCGGTGGGTGAGGTGGTTCCCCACGACGTCGACGGCCGCGACATCGGGTTGCTCGGTCATACCGAGCGCCTCGGCGATTGCGAACGCGACGTGGCGGTCGTCCCGGATCGACGAGAGATCGACGAACCAGACGCCGTCGGTGTACGAGGGCAGCACACGCCTGCCGATCTCCCGTGCGAGCCTCGTCTTGCCCGCGCCACCGGGGCCGGTGAGCGTGACCAACGGCCGCGAGGTGACGAACTCGATCAGCCGATCGATCTCGCGTCGCCTCCCGACGAAGCTGGTCGCGGCGCGGTCGAGGTTGGTTTTCGGCGCCTCGGGGTCGTCGGTGAGGTCCAGCGACGGGTCCTGGAGGAGGACGCGCTCTTCGAGGTTGTAGAGCTCGGGTCCGGGTTCGATGCCGAGCTCCTCGCCGAGGATCTCCGATACTCGCCGGTAGGCCCTCAGGGCGTCGCTCTGACGGCCGGCGCGATACAGGGCGAGCATCAG
>JAMBLK010000115.1 GCA_023336855.1 Actinomycetes bacterium | reverse complement strand
CGCTGCTTGATGTCCATCCGCTCCACGACGACTTCAACGATCCAGTCGCACTCGGCGAGCTTGTCGAGATCGTCCTCGTAGTTGCATGCCGTAACGAGCGAGGCCAGGCCGCTCTGGTACAGCAGCGCCGGTTTGGCCCGCTTCATCGCAGTGACACCGGCATCGGAGATCCGGTTACGGACCTTCCGATCCTCAAGGGTCAGCCCTGCGGATGCCTCCGCGTCGGCGAGTTCCCCCGGTGCTACATCGAACAGATACGATGGGATACCGGCGTTGGCGAGATGGGCGGCAATGCCCTGGCCCATCACCCCGGCTCCGAGGACTCCGACCCGTTTGATCCGTATGCCCATGACTTCTCTCCTCGTGGGTGGCGAACTTCCCGGCACTCCGGTGCAGAGTGGTCGATTGGGGCGATCCAGACAAGGGCCGGAGGACCCCTACGCGCCAGATTTCGGCCCGGTTCGGGCCTCAGCGTTCGAGGCGGGCTCGCACATCATCGGG
This sequence comes from Actinomycetes bacterium, assembly GCA_023336855.1. Lineage (GTDB taxonomy): Bacteria > Actinomycetota > Acidimicrobiia > Spongiisociales > UBA5794 > JAHEEL01. The sequence goes on along the minus strand of JAMBLK010000115.1, from coordinate 3,578 downwards.
AACCGTCGATGCGGCCGGCATGCGGAGCGGGGTGATCGAGACATATCCCTTGTGAGCGGTGGCGAGGTCGCTGCCGTCGATTCCGTCGAATTCGATGAAGCCACCCCCGAAGTCATGTGTGTAGATCCCGTCACCTTGTTCGCTGAAGAGACGGTCGTAGCCCACGCGTGCAACCGTGGTCACCCGTCGCGGTGTATCGATTGTGGTCTCGAACGGCAGATTGATCGTGACGACGTCGGCGAGATCGAGCAGACCCGATCGACGGGCCTCGTCAACGAGACTCGTCGCGACGTTCGAGAGGCGTTCCCATTCGAACAGTGCTCCCCGCTCGTGGACCTTTCGCTTCCACGTTGACCAGTCACCGGTTCCTCCGGTCGACACGGCGATCGACGGGACTCCCGAAACCCAGCCTTCGACCGCTGCACCGATCGTTCCGGATGACATCAGGAATGCCGCTCCGTGGTTGTATCCGACGTTGATGCCGGACACGACGAGTGATGGGGGTTCATCGAACAGTCCGTGAATCCCGATTTGGACGGCATCGGCAGGGAATCCCGTGCAGGTCCATGCCTCACCCCCATCGAGCTCGACCTTCTCGACCCGGATGGGATCGAGTCTCGTGATCGCTTTGCCGACCCAGCTGCGTTCCCGATCGGGCACGACCACCCGGACGGTTCCGAGATCGGAGAGGGCTCGGGCGAAGGGTGCAAGGGCAGGACTATCGATGCCGTCGTCGTTCGTCAGCAGAATCCAGAACACGCGAAGGTCAGCGCTCTTCCCTGAAGTACGGGATCCCGAGCGCTGCAGGAGCGCCGAGGAAACGTGCGCGCTTTCCGCTGGTGAGCACCAGCATGGCAAGGATGGCCAGGACGAACGGCAACATCGCCAGCAGACTGGCGGGGATCGAGATGCCCAGCGTCTGGAATGTGAAGCCCAAACGCCCGGCAGCACCGAAAAGGTACGCGACCCAGAGCGCTCGCCACGGTCTCCACGAAGCGAGAATCACAAGGGCGATTGCGATCCACCCGGCCGCCCCCATGGGGTTGTCCTGCCACGACGGTACGAGTGCGAGCGAGAAGTAGGCACCACCGAGCCCGGCGAGCGCACCACCGATCATGACGTGGACGTAACGGACTCGTGAGACGTTGATACCGGCTGCTTCAGCACTCGCAGGGTCTTCTCCCACAGCACGAACGGTCAATCCTGGACGTGTCCGGAAGAGGTAGAAACTCGATGCCGCAACAACCACCCACGACAGATACACGAGTGCATCGTGACCGAAGATGAGCGGCCCGACGATCGGGAGATCGGCGAGTGCCTCAGGCAGGATCGGTGTGAAGACCGCACGAGACGGCTCACCGATCAGCGGGACTTCACCCACACGACCGATGAAGATCGCAACGCCCGTGCCGAAGATGGTCAGCGCCAATCCCGACACGATCTGGCTCACGCGCAGCGTCACTGAGTTGAAGGCGTGAATCATCGAGAGAGCGGCTCCGGCGAACATCGCAAGGAACACACCGAACAGCAGACTCCCGGTCTGAAACGTTGCCCAGAAACCTGCAACTGCTCCGACGAGCATCATGCCCTGAACCCCGAGGTTCAGAATCCCCGACCGTTCGGCGAGAATCTCGCCCACGGTCGCGAACACGAGGGGTGTGCCGAGGCCGATCGCTGCGAAGATGGTGAGCATGAGTACGGATTCGTTCATGCTGGGCTCACCTCCGCCTCGACGGTCGTCGCTTCAACACTGCGCTCGGGCCTCCGGATGCGATTCGTGATCAGGAACTCTCCGGCGACGGCGAAGATCAGGATGGCACCCTGAAGGATCTTGACGGTTGCCGAAGGAACACCGATCGACTGAAGGGCGGGTCCTGCATTGTTCAGTGCCCCCATGAGGACGGCGACCGGAATGATGGCGATCGGATTGAGTCGGGCGAGCGCCGCCACGATGATCCCGGTGAAGCCGAGTCCGAGATCAAGCGACCTCGGGTCCATCTTTCCGAGGATTCCGGCGACCAGAATCGATCCGGCTAGACCTGCCGCGGCCCCGGATGCGAGGAACGTACCGAGTACCTTCTTCGGGACCTTGATCCCTGCATACCGGGCCGTATTGAACGAGTCACCGACGATGCGATACTCGAAGCCGCTGCGTGTCTTGCTGATGACGAACCACGCAAGGATGGCGACGGCGATGGCGATGAAGAGTCCCCAGTCGAGTCGGTGGAAGAACTCGGGAATGCGACCGCTGTCGATGATCGGTCGGCCCTGCGGGAACTGCGTCGACTCCGGGTCGCGCCATGGGCTGAAGCTTCCAAGTACGAGGTAGTTCATGAGGTTGAGGGCGATGAAGTTGAGCATCAGCGTTGTGATGATCTCGTTGGTACCGAGGTAGACCTTCGGCACAGCCGAGAGAGACGCCCAGAACGCCCCGCCGACCGCCCCGGCAAGTACAACGGCGGTGATCGCGACCAGCGGCGGGGTCGATCCGGCCAGCCAGACACCGACTCCTGCGGCAACGATCGCGCCGAAAATCAACTGTCCCTCGCCGCCGATGTTCCATACGAGCATCTTGAAGGCGATTGCTGCAGCGACACCGGTGAGGATGAGGGGCGTGGCTGAGACCAGCGTCTCTGCGAATCCGCGGCCCGAGCCGAACGCGGCGTCGAGCATCTTCGCGTAGACCTCGAACCAGTCATTGCCCGTCAGGCTCAAGAACAGGGCACCGACGATCAACGCCGCGAACACTGAAGCAATGGGAATCAGCAGCTTCAGCCACCAGGGGGCGAGACCGCGTGGTTCAACGATGATGCGGCGAGTCATGCGATCTGCTCCTCGCTCTGACCCGACATGAGCAGGCCGAGTCGTTCCGCCGTGGCTTCGGAGGCCGGCATCTCGCCGACGATCTCCCCCTCGTACATGACAAGGAGGCGGTCGGAGAGTGCGAGGAGTTCATCGAGATCCTCGGAAATCAGGAGCACGGCGATGCCTCGATCACGTTCCGCGAGAATCTGGTCACGGACCGTGGACGTCGCACCGACGTCCAGACCCCTGGTCGGGGAACGGGCGATGAGGACTTTGTGGTCCTGGACGACTTCGCGTGCGATCAGTGCCTTCTGAAGGTTGCCACCGGAGAGCAACCGGATCGGCAGGCCCGGTCGCACGCCCCTGATGTCGAACTGCTCGATCAACTCCTCGCCTCTTGTGCTGAAGGCACGTGCCGAGAGCAGCGGACCCTTGGAGTAGGGGGGCTTCCGGTACTGCTTCAGAGCAAGGTTGTCCTCGGTTGTGAGACCCGGTGCGAGGCCCATACCAAGCCGGCTCTGCGGTATGTACGCGATCCCCCGCCTGATCATTGTCAGAACGTTCTTCCTTGTGACATCTTCACCATCGAGGTGTACCGATCCTCCGGTGACCTTCATGAGTCCGACGATGCCCTGGGCAAGCTCTCGCTGCCCGTTCCCTGAGACACCGGCGATTCCGACGACTTCCCCTTCGTTCACTGTGATCGACAGCTTGTTCACAGCGTCGAGACCGTGGTCACCCACGACCACGAGATCCTCGACCACCAGCATCGG
>JAMBLK010000114.1 GCA_023336855.1 Actinomycetes bacterium | reverse complement strand
GCACGTCGTGAGGTGGTCGATTGGTGCAACGAGACCTTCGGTGATGTCGATGATGGCACCGTGGTCTCTGTCCAGATAGCGGCTGGTTGGTTCATCGAGGGAATCCTGAAACGATTCCGCCGATCTTCGCTGTGCATCATCGACTACGGCGCATCGTCGAACGACCTGGCACACAGGGACTCTGCCTCGCTGGTGAGAACCTATCGCGGCCACCAAACCGGGCACGACTGGCTCGAGACCCCGGGCGCCACCGACATCACGGTGGACGTCAACCTGACGGCCATCGAGGCCGTAGTCGTGCGTTCGGGAGCACGTGTGGAGACATCGACTCAACGGGACTTCTTGATAGGCCTCGGGGCGGCGGAACGAATCGAAGAGGCGAGGGAACGAGAGAACCTCCATGCTGCCAACGGTGATGTCATGAGTCAGCTCGTTGCACGCTCGGAGCGGATCAGTATCGAGGCGCTCATCGATGAGGACGGTCTTGGCGGATTCCGGGTCATCACCATCGAATCGGGAACCTGACGGCGCGTTCTGAGCGTCAGAAGGGCAGAGGCGAAGGACTTCAGATGTACAAAGCGCTCGTAGCAGGACTATCACTTTCGATTCTGATTGCCGCGTGTGCGTCATCCCCGGACTCTGGTACCGAGAACGCTGACATCTCCGTTCCCGACACCCGTCTCTCGCCCATAGAGGAAGCTATCGACGATCTACTCGTTCGTATTGGAGCTAATGCCCAGATCGAAGTTGTCCTCTACGAGGATGTCGTGTGGCGTGACGGGTCACTCGGATGCCCTCAGCCAGGCATGGCGTACACCCAGGCTCTTGAGGATGGCTACCGGATAGAACTCACCGATGGCGAGATCGTGTATCACTATCACGGGGTCGCCAATGGTGCCCCATTCCTCTGCGAGAACCCGAGCGAGTCCGGCTCTGTGGTGTCGCAGGACGCAGCACCGGCCGAGACCCTCCCTACAGTGGCCCCAGGCAGCGACGGAGACGCCAACGTGACCGAGCAACCACCAACAATCGAACCCGGTGACAACGACCGGAATCTTGCGAGCCTTGTCGCCCTTGCTTCTGCTGACCTAGCAGAGCGTCACTCCGTCGGGATCGATGGGATAGTGGTCGTTTCTGCCGAGAGTGTGGTGTGGCCAGATGGATCACTCGGTTGCCCGATTCCCGATATGAGATACACCCAGGTGCAGGTTGACGGTGCCAAGATCGTGCTCTCCGTCGATGGCAGCCTGTACAACTACCACAGCGGCGGCAGCCGAGACCCGTTCCTCTGTGTTCCCGCGAAGGGTGCTCCCGGAACAACCGGTCTGACACTCCCAGGCAATCCGGGCCTCGACGAATGATCCCCCGATGACCGATGACCGATGACCGATGACCGAATAGACAACGCGAAGGAGGGGCGCCCGACGGGCGCCCCTCCTTCTTGTCTAGCTATCGGTTACTGATCAGCCGTTGACCTCTACGGTTGTGAAGCCGAGGAGTCCACCACCATCGCTGTGTGACACTGCGCCGAGATAGCTCTCGCCACCAGTCAGACCGCTCCAGCTGATGTCGATCGTTTCGACTGCGCCAGCTACTGCTGATGCTGGTGCGCTATCGACGCTCAGGCTTCCGCCAGAGGCCAATGGGACGTCCCAGTAGTTCAACGTGTAGTCAAGTGGTGCCTCTGCGGGTGGTACCGACCATCCGTGGACCACCATCGTGTAGGTGTCGTTCGCAGGTAGCACCAGTTCGATGATTTCGTCTGTTCCACCGTTGGTACTCGAGGCGATGATCGTTCCGCTCGAGTTCTCGAGGAAAAGATCGATATCAGAGTCGCCAGGGATGACGAGCGTCCATCGAAGGAGCGCCGAATCCGTCACGGTGAAGTCGATCTTGTCGACACCGCCTGCTGGGCCCGGAGCATCGTCCCCGCTTGGGTACGCCTGATCCGGATCCTGACCAATCGAACCGGTCGCCGGAGCATTCGCCGACAGGCCGTGTGGAGCAGCCGTGTAATCACCGGTATAGCCGAAGATCACATCGAAGCTCGTTGAGCCATCGGTGCCGGTTCCTGTGACTACTTCCGGTGCATCGAACAACGCCGATTTGAGGGCGATAGGACTGTACACGCTGTAGTTACCGGTCTTCTCTTCCCAGGTCATGGACCCGAAGGCCCATGTGTTTGGTGCTGCAGATACGTTGGTGACGGTCACCTCATACGTGAGGGACTGCCCTGTCTTCAGCTTGAACGACGAAGGACTCACCGTCACTTCGTATCCCGCTGGGGCATCGACGGATGCCGTGAAGGTCCTGTTACCCGGTGCAACGCTCGTGACCGTACGGATCACGGTCTGCGATCCTGGGACCTCAGCGATGCCGATTGAAGGTACGTTCAGGTCACTCGGATCCATCGGCAATCCGAGGCTCTCAGCGTACGCGCAAGTTCCTGAAGTGAATATGCCCAGTTCAGCGCCGCAGGTGAATGCGATGTACTCCCATATTCCAGCGTCGTACACGAGGCCTGGCTGGAATGCCGAACCCTTGTGTACGCGTTCACCAGGTGCGATGTGGCCAGCACCCATGTCGAATGGATCTGCGGCTGTTGTCGCATCCTCCTTCGTGACGTCCTGTCGTGACGTGGTCATGAGCGCGGACTTCGCCATCGCTGCTGACCAGTCAGGGTGCGCCTGCTTGATGAGAGCGAACACGCCAGCGACGTGAGGACTCGACATCGACGTACCACTGATCGCCTGGAAGTACTCCCCAGCGACGTTGCCAGGTTCGGGTGTTGGTGTGTTACCCGCAAGGATGTTCACACCAGGGGCGGTCACATCAGGTTTGATGATGTCACCGGACAGCTCGTTCGGTCCCCGAGAGGAGAACCCTGCCATGACCGATCCCTGGATTGGCGTGTACACGCCTCCGACGATCTCAGCTGTTGCTGCAGTGCCCTCTGAGGCGATGTAGCCCTTGACCTGGACGCCGTCGGTGTTGTTGATATGGACCGACGGTACCCAGTGGTTGTCCGTGACTTCGCTCTGACCATCGTCAGCGTTATACAGGATCATGCCTATGCCGCCTGCAATCGCTACTGCTTCGCTTTTTGCGACACGTGCGATAGCGCCGCGCTTACACAGAACAATCTTGCCATCAACGAGTAGCGGATCGAGCGCGCCCGGAAGGCAGAGTTCACTACCAGCGTCAGCTGAGTCGATCAGCGTTGCTGGTCCAGCGCCTGCTGTGATCGAAGCACCGAAGTACTCGGAACCGTCACCCAATACTGCCGTGCCCTGGAACGTACGAGCTTGTGTGCTCGCACCGACCGTGGTCACCCACGGAACAGATGACGGAGAACCGAGCGTTGCAGCCCCAGGTCCACTGTTTCCGGCGGATGTTGCTACGAATACCCCATCAGCAGCTGCGAACAAGAACGCAACATCGTCTGGTCCAATGGCGAACGATGAGGAACCGATCGAGTAGTTGATGACATCAACACCGTCAAAGACAGCTTGGTCGATCGCTGCGGCGAGGTCGGAGCCGAAGCCACCGAGCGTGCCGAGACCCTTGTACATGACGATGTGTGCGCGGGGTGCGATTCCAGAAACGATTCCGCGGTCTACACCGAAGATCGATGCCTGGACATCAGCGTTACCGCCGGATGTGGACGCAGTGTGCGTGCCGTGGCCGTTGTCATCACGCGCCGAGTCATACTCGAATGGCTGAGTGGGAACGAGAGCGCGATACGTGGCGAGCATCTGACGAGCGCCGATCAGCTTGTTGTTACAGGTGAACGGAGCATCGAGCGGGTTTGCCGCGGTATTTCCAAAGTCACAAGTTGACTGTACCGAGTCGTCAAGGGTGATTGGCGGAGCTGGGTACGATCCGTCGTCTGCGAACGAGGCATGCTCAGGCCAGATCCCGGTGTCGATGACGCCGATCACGATACCTTCACCGTCATATCCGGTCTGCCATACGCCAGCCGGATCGGTGAATCCGAGAAACTCCGGGCTGGAGTCTGTCGTCGTTTGACGAAGCTCATCCGGGTACACAGCGAGAACGTCGTCACGATTCGCCATCGCCTGTGCTTCGCTGTGCGAAACAAGGGCGGAGAATCCATCGACAGCGTTCGTGTAACTGTTCACTTTGTCGGAGGCTGAAGCGCCGGAATCGGCCAGCACTTCGTCGTGTTTCTTGTCCTTCTTTGCGCGGGCCTTGTCGGCTTGCTTCGTGTCCAAGCCATCCTGCCCGAACTCGACAATGAGCGGCTCGGCCTTCATAACGATGATGTAGCTGCCATTGGGGCTCTTTGCCACTTCACTTGTGGGGTTGGCGAGCTCCAATCCGGTTGGTGTTTCTGCTGCTCCGGCTGCACCTAATGGTGCGAGCACTGCGATCGCCAAAGCGAACACGGAGAGCAATGTGAGAATTGATCGTCTCATATCTCCCTTTCGGTCTTGAT
>JAMBLK010000113.1 GCA_023336855.1 Actinomycetes bacterium | reverse complement strand
GTCGAGCAGTTTGAGGCCATCGGCATCGACGAGATGGATCGATGCCCGCCGCTTCGACCCTGCTTCGGTGAGAAGCAACGTCCCCTCCGTGAAGTCGAACGCCGCCAATCCGCTCCGATTCGGAATCGGTGCCCCCGGTGGAAGCCATTTGAGGCGACCGGCGACCATGAGATGCACAACGACGTGAATGCCGTCGTCGAGATCCATCACGATGCGCTTTCCGACGCGTCGGAGGGCGACAATCGTCCGACTGACGATTGCATCGACCGGCGGGTCGTATGTCCGGAGTACCGAGACGCTACGAATCCGTACCCCGATCAGTCGCTCCCCGACGATCCGCGACCGAAGAGCGAACAGATAGGCCTCAATCTCAGGAAGTTCAGGCACATCGAGACAGTAGATCAGTAGATGAGTAGAGCAGTAGAGCAGCAAAGCAAGGAAGGGTGACCGTTCTGATCTACTGATCTACTTGCTACTGCTCTACTCATCTGAACATGTCTTCTTCTGGGGGTCTTACCAGGTCGGTTGCTCGGCCGTCTCCTGTTAGGTCGAGGCCACGCAGGACGGCGGCGGGGATCCCGTCGGCCTTCCCCATCACGAGATCGGCGGCTGCGGCGATCTCATCGACGATCGCTATCTCCGTGACGTTCATGGTGCGGCCATGGGCATCGGATTCGCCCCGCAGGTCGAGGATTGCCGGCAACCCTGAGACGCCGATCGCGACGTCGACCAGTCCGCGTCGCCATGGGCGGCCGAATGTATCGGTGACGACGACGGCGATCGAAACCCCCGTCATCCGTTCGATGCGGAGTCGGATGCGGTGCGCCGACCGGTCGGGGTCGACGGGGAGAAGAACCGCCAGACCGTCTGCGACGTTGGAGCGATCAACGCCGGCGTTCGCGCAGATGAACCCGTGCTCGGTTTGTGCGATGAGGAGATCGCCACGGCGTCGCAGGATCGACCGGGCCTCACGTTCGGCCAGATTCCGGTAGGCCCGGTCATCGGGGGCGGACTCGATCCGGCCTTCGGCCTTCGACACGACTTTGTGAGTGATGACGAGGACGTCGCGTTCGAACAGCGAGATCTGTGAGGCCTCGAGGCCCTCGATGATGAGGGCTGCAAGGTCGTCACCAGGGACGACCTCGGGGATCCCGCGAATCGGGTAGATCTCGATGCTCATGCGAACGTCTCCTTGAACCAGTTGGCGAATCGGCGGGACTCGTCGTCGGATCCAAGGCGAGTGTTGGTGCTGTGGATCTCGACCGATGTGGAAAGAGTCTTCAGTTCCGCTGCGTCCCCGATGTCGATAACAAGATTGGAGATGAGTCCCTCGTATGCCGCAAGGACCCCTGCATTCCCCGGTGGGAGTCCGAGGGACTCCATGACCCGATCGGCCGGTCCCTTGAGTGCTTTGCCTCCGAACAGTGGGCTGATGGCGACAACCCGATCCTTCTCGATGACGGCACGGCGAATCCCCGGGACCGCCATGATCGGCTCGATCGACAGGGGTGGATTCGATGGGGCGATCACGACGATGTCGGCCGCAGTGATGGCTTCAACCACCCCGGGGGCGGGCAGTGCGTGCTCGGCACCGGCGTACTCGATCTCGACGACGCGGTCCCGGTGTCCCCGCTCGACGAAGTACTCCTGGAACGGGAGCCATGTACCGTCGGCGATCCGGATCCTTGTTCGGAGAGGATCATCGGTGGCGGGGAGGATTCGCGTGCCGACATCAAGCGCAGAGCGAACATGTTCCGTGACTTCGGAGAGTCGGTGGCCGGATGAGAGCATCCCCGTTCGGAAGAGACACGTGGCCAGATCGCGATCGCCGAGCCGGAACGTAGCGTCGACCCCGAGTTTCTCGAGCTGATCCATCGCGATGAACGAGTCCCCGGCGATGCCCCAACCGTGAGGCCCTTCGATGCCAGCAAGCGTGTAGAGAACCGTGTCGAGATCGGCAGAAACGTGCACGCCGTGGACCGATTCGTCGTCGCCGACGTTCCCAATCAGCGTGAGACGTTCGCCGGCGAAGACCTCTCTGAGAGACCGGGCGGCGCGTGCCCCACCCACGCCGCCGGTCAGCAGAACGGCGAAAGGATTGGAATATGTTGCGTTAAGTCCTTGAATGGCCTCGTTCATGTCATCTCCGGAGGGCGCCCGCCCAGTATCCATTGCAGCCGTGATCTTCGCTCGACGCGGTGCCGATCTTCCAGCGACCATCGAATCGATCCAGCGCCAAGTGTACGAAACACAGCGGATCATCGTGGTCGGTGGAGATAGTGACGCGCGCCAGGTCGCTTCCGCCCACGACGTTGAGTGGATCGCGGGGCTCGGTGCCTTCATCGAATCCGGCACCGACGCCACCCATCTCTGGTTCGTTCTCGACGGCGTGAGCCCCCGACCCGATGCTCTCGGAGCATTGGTTCGTGGGCAGATTCGCCTCGATGCCTCGGTCGCAGGTTCGAAGATCCTCGACGAGGAGAACCCGGATCGATTGCTCTCGGTCGGGTTCGCGACCGACGTGTTCGAGACTCCGTACACGGGATTCGACGAAGACGAGCGCGACCAGGGCCAGTACGACGTCGTTCGAGACGTTGCCGCCGTCGGGGGACAATCGACGCTCATTCGAACGGACCTTGCTCGCGGTCTCGGCGGTCCGGATGTCACCGTGGCGCCGTTCGCTGCTGCGGTCGACTTCTGCCAGCGGGCACGGCTTCGGGGCGCACGCGTCATAGCCGTACCTTCGTCGGAAGTGCTTGCACCTGACGATCGTCCGGAACTCGATCGATGGCGAGAACGCGCCGGACGCATCCGGGCGATGATCAAGGTTTACGGACCTTTAACACTGCTCTGGGCGCTTCCGATGGCGTTCCTCTCCGGTTTCGCACAATCATTTCTTTCCCTCTTCCTCGGGCGGTGGCGATTCTTCCACTGGCTGAGGGCGTGGCTCTGGAATCTGGTGAAACTGCCGAACACGCTCGGCGAGCGTCGTGCGGCACGGAAGGGACGAGTCGTCGGCGACTCAGAACTCTTCAGATATCAGATCAGTGGCTCCGTCGCCCTCAAGTCGGTCACTGCAGAACTCTCCGATCGAATTCGACGGAGACTCCCTGGAGAAGACCGGCTCTCGATTGAGGCGGTCGGGGATGAACTCAGGCGGCCATCATTCATCGTTGGAGCGCTCGCCCTGGCGTTCGTCTTCCTGGCGACCCGGAGCATCTGGTCTGGAGGCTTGCCGGCTGTGGGATTCAGCCTCCCCTTCGTCGAGTCGGGGCCGGGGGCCATCTCGGCATATGCCGGAGGGTGGAACCCCGCAGGACTTGGCTCGGTGGAGATGCTTCGCCCTTTCACGGCTCTTGCCGGCCTGATCCAGACCATCCTCTTCGATAATCGGCGCCTCGCCGAGTACCTACTGACCGCGGGTTCGTGGTCGCTCGGTATCTGGGGAGTCGTCCGTCTGCTGCGGACGTGGGGCGTCCGTGCGGTTGCAGGGACTCTCGCCGGGATCGTCTACGTAGCGGGCCCGGCGGCACAGGCCGTGGCTCAGGAGACCGCGGTCGGGGTTGCGATCGCCATCGGCCTGATCCCCTGGTCGATGCGCTTCGCTCTCGCTCCATTCCCCACATCGTGGGTCTCGAGAATCGGGCGAATCGCCGCCCTCGCCGTCATCGCCGGTATCAGCGCAATGTTCGCGCCACTCACCCTCGCGGTGCCCGTAATCGCTCTGCTCGTGTGGGCCCTCCTCAACTTGACCGATGGCACGGCGTGGAGGGCTTTCGGCGTTTCTCTGATCGGCGCGATCCTCGCTGTTCCGTTGCTGTTCCCCTGGCTTGGCGTCGCCGACCTCTATCGATTCGTCACGGATGGCGAGGCCTACTGGGCGTTTCCGATTGTGACGGCAACGGTCGTTGCTATCGCTGCTGCGACCACACTCGTAGCTGCACCGCAGCGACTCGCACTCGTTGCCGGCTGGGGGGCGATCGCCGCCGCAGCCGGGACGCTCCTCGCGCGGTCGGCTGGATTCGGCGCGGGGCGAGAGATCGAGACGGTGAGCCTTGCGGTGGTTTCACTCGGCATCGGACTCATCGTCGGTCCATCGTTCGAAGCGATCACACGGGTGCGTGAGGTAGGGGGGTGGCGGCGCATCGTTGCAGGAGTCTCCGTCGCGGCGGCGGTCTTCCTCGTGGCTGCATCCACCGTCACGATTCTGGGTGGTCGTGCGGGATACCCGGGTGACGAGTACCGGGAGGCATTCACGTTCTCGGCAGCGCGGCCCGGCGATCCAACCGCATCGAGAATCCTCGTTCTTGGGGCACCGGGGAATCTTCCGGGAGATGACCGACTCGTCGGCGGAGCGGCGTATCGCCTCGTATCTGCCCCGATGCCGGAGTCGTGGGAAACGTATTTGCCTTCGGCCAGGGTCGGTGACGATGCACTGGCGAAGACACTCGAAACGATCATCGACGGAGAGACGAAACGCGCCGGTGAGCTCTTGGCTCCCTTCGGTGTCCGTTGGATCGTCATCCTTGCAGAGGATGAGAGAGATCCGTTCGCTGATGCATGGAAGACGATATTCGTCGGCCAACTCGATCTCGTACCGCTGGGAGGCGGGCTCGACAACGCAACGTTCGAGAGCGAAGCCGAAAATGCCGTTCGCGCCATCAGCACCGAGGGCTCAACGTGGACCCGTGCGGGAACCGGATACGAAGGAACACCGGAATTCGGGGTTGGCCTCGAGGTGAGGGAGAACGCCAACGATCGATGGGGACCCGGTGACTGGCAACAGATCGGCTGGGCCAACGGGACGACGGCCGCCGTCGGTACCGTCTCGTTCAATCCGATCGAGAATCGGCGTGCTCAGGCAATCGCCGCCGCCGTGTGGCTCGTTGCCCTCTCCGGTGTTGCCTGGGCCGGGAGGAGATTCGGATGAGACGGATAATCGCCGGGATCATCGTGGCAGCTGTCGGAGCCCTTGCGCTCGCCCAGACCGAACCGATTGACGTTCGCCCTCCGGATTTCGGGGCACCGCCGGCTGAAACGATCGGAGCGACCGGCGATCCGAGCGCCTGGTACTGCCCGTGGGTGGTCTCGGGTGCTCTGCGTGACTCGACGTTCAATCTGGCTTCGATGATGGATGTCAATGCCACGGTCACGCTCCCGAACGCGAATCCCACCGAGGAACCGGGCGTCAGCGAGGTGCGGCTCCGTGGTCCAGGAGCTCGGAGCATCGACGCAGGAGAGATCGTCCGCCGTGGCACATCGCCCGGTGTCGTGGAATTCGACGACGGACCGGCAGTTGTGACGACGGCGATGTGGTCAGAAGAGATCCTCACGGGAGACCGCTGCGTCGCGTCTGTGCCAAAGGAGTGGAATCTGGTCGGCGGTATCACAGCAGAGGGATTCACTCTCGAACTTCAGCTGTTCAATCCGTTCGCAGAGAGCGCCAAGGTCACCGTTGAAGCGATCACCGAATTCGGGAGATCCCCTCTCGCTGGATTCGAGAGCGTCGACGTTCCCGGACGATCGTGGCTGATCACGGACCTCTCTCGTGTCATCCCATTCCTCGACATGGCCACGTTCACCGTGACATCTGAGAGCGGGATCGTGATCCCCAGCCTTGTGCTCAACAGCGAGGATGACGAGGCGTCATGGCCGGGCACCGGACAATCGACGATCTGGGACTTCCCCGTCACGAGCCTCCCCGGCTTGGAACCGACCCTGGTGATCTCCAACACCGGGAGTGTCGGCGCCACGGTCGCCATCGATCTCTTCACACCGGACGGTCCGATACCCGACGTCGATGGACGAATCGTTGCGCCGCTCGAGCCGTTGCGGATCCACTTGTCAGACCTCGCGGAGCCACCGTTTGCCGTACGGGTGCGATCGAATGCCCCGATCGGAGCCCTCATCCAGGCGGCTCCGGCAGGGACGTTCCCGCGGACCGACGTCATACCTCCCGAGGAAGAAGCCACCATCGATGAGTCGACTGATGAGGCAACGATCGATACGTCCGAGGGTGAGGAAGTCGAAGAGCCCGTCGTCTACAGCGGCTTGGCGGCCATGCCGGGAAACACCGATCCTCTCGAACGATGGTTGGTGCCGGGTCTCGGCGTCGTACCCGGTGCACAGACTTCGATCTGGATTCTGAACCCGTCCGGGGAGGATGCAACGGTGACCGTGAGTCCTCTCGGGGTCTCTGCGGTTCGATCCGAGAAGATCGTGATCCCCGCCGGCCACTACGTGGAGATCCCCGTGCCGTCGCTCAGCGAGTCCGGGAACTCGGGGATGCTCATCGACGCGAGTCTGCCGGTTTCGGTGGCTGTGTCGATAGCGGGGCCCCAGGGCGTGGCGTTCATCGGAGGTGTCGGCGTCGGATGAGAACTGCAAGATGCTTGGTCCGATCCCCCTTGACATCTAGGTTTGCACGGTCATGACGTGCGTACGCTGCTCATCGATCTCCACCTCGTGCCTCACCTACGCGTACGAGCAACGTGAGGCGTGGCTCGTCGACAGCGAAGGCTCGCCCCTTCCGGGGACCCGCTACCCGCTGTGCACCACACATGCCGATCGCGTCACGGCACCTGTTGGATGGGTGCTCCACGATCGCAGATCGCAACCGACCCTGTTCGCGTCGGGTCCGGTGTAGGGCGGGATGTCTATCGATCGAGACGTCCTCGAGGCCGTGAGGGAGATGGATGAGCACGAGTTGCGGCGCCTCTACATCCTCGCCAAGGCTCGACTCGAGGGACGCGGCGTGGAACTTCCGGGATCGGGTCCGGAGGTCAAACTCCGGAAGCAGATGGTGAAGTGCGGCAAGGACAGCTGCACCCGATGCCCACACGGCCCCTACTGGTACGCCTACTGGAACGAAGACGGAAAGCGTCGATCCCGATACTTGGGGAAACTGGAAGACGTTCCTGAAGCAGTAGATCAGTAGATCAGTACTGCTCTACTTGCTACTGCTCTACTGCGCTACTCTGTATCCCATGGAAGGCAGAACATGAGTGACGGGCTCCGCTGCAGCACGTGCGGTCAGGACACCGTTATCGAGATTGAACTTACGCTTCCGGACGGATCGGCGGTTGTGTTCTGCTCTTGTCACCGGTGCGAATCGAAGTGGTGGGACCGTGACGGCGAGCAACTCGACCTGGACTCACTGGTCGATGTCACCCGCCGCGAACCATAGGTCCCGACTGACCGCCACACCATCGGTAGTCTTTCAGCCGTGACCTCACCTCCCGCGACCACCGTCATGGAACCTGCCTCTGAACCCTCAGAGGCCGTGGGCACGAGTGCTGTCCCGACCTGGCTGATCATCCTGCTGGTCGGTGCGCCGACGCTGATCATCTTGCTCATCATGTCGGGCGTTCTCGGCGTCATCGGCTCCGGATCGTTGATCCGATTCCCCCAGATCCTCGTCGCGAACACACCGACGGGCGGCGACATGGGTGCCCATGTGCTCCTGCCTCAAGTCCTCAAAGACGTACTCCTACCATCCGGTCGACTGTTCGGTTGGTCGGGTGCGTGGTACGCGGGATTCCCCGCCCTCTACTTCTACTTCCCGATCCCTGCGCTCCTGACCGTTCTCCTCGACGTGTTCATCCCATACGGTGTGGCATTCAAGCTGGTAGCGATCGTCGGACTGGTGGCGCTCCCGGTCGCCACGTATGTGTTCCTGCGGCTCCTCGCCTTCTCACGCCCGGTAGCGGGACTGGCCGCTCTCACAGGGTCGATGTTCGTGTTCATGGAGAGCTTCTCGATCTTCGGCGCCAACATCAAGTCGACGCTCGCGGGTGAGTTCTCGTTCTCATGGTCCTTCGCTCTCTCGATCGTCTATCTCGGAATTGTCGCTCGCGACACGCGTCTCGGGAGGCGGTTCACGCTGCTGGCCGGGATCATCCTCGCTCTCACAGCCATGACACACATCGTCACCACGATGATCGTGGTCGTCGTCTCAGTGTCGCTTCTGTTCCGGCGGAACGGACCGCGGACGGTTGTCTCGTCATGGATTCTCGGGTTCGCGATCTCCGCATTCTGGGCACTGCCGCTCGGTATCCGGGTGTTCCAGGGCATGACCACCGACATGGGATGGTCGCCGGTGGCCAACATCGTCGGTGATACGAATCCGGGTTCCCCGCTGCCCGGGGAATTCATCCCCATCCTCGTGCTGGGAGTCATCGGGATGGTGTGGACGATGCTACGGCGCGATGACGTCATGGTTCTGGCATGGCTCACGTTGCTACCCCTCGCCGGGTATTTCATCCTTCCGAAGATCGGCATCACTGCCCTGTACAACGCCCGACTTCTTCCCTATTGGTACTTCGGCGTATACGTGTTCGCCGGTATCGCGCTCGGTCTGGCCGTCCTTGAGATCTCGCGACGTGTCCCTCTTCGTCGAACGGTGCTGATCGGGACGTCGCTGGGTGTCGGCTTCATCGTGCTCACCGCCACGATGCTCTCGGTTCATGACGTGCCGGGCTGGGTCAAGTGGAACTTCGAGGGATACGAGGGGAAGGCCGACTACCACGAGTACCAGGCGCTGATGGAGACGGTCGACACGCTTCCTCCCGGCCGGATCATGTGGGAAGCGAACTCCGACATGAACAAGTACGGCACGCCGATGGCGCTGATGCTGTTCCCGTACTGGAGCGAGGGCCATCCATCCATGGAGGGGCTGTTCTTCGAGTCGTCGCTCACCACACCGTTCCACTTCCTGAATGCATCTGAAGTCAGCGAACGACCATCGAATCCTGTGCGGGGACTTGACTACCGCGGGTTCAACATGGATCGCGGTGTCGCCCACCTCGCCGTGTACGACGTCGCCTATTACGTGAGCTTCACGGAGAAGGGTGCATCCGAAGCCAGGCTGGCCGGTCTCGTCGAGATCGGCGTTGCTTCGCCATGGACGATCTTCGCCCTCCCCGACTCCGACCTCGTCGACGTTGCGACGATGAGACCGGCCGTATGGGATGGGGGTGGAGACTTCCTCGATCCTTCGCTCGAGTGGTACGACGACGTCGATCATCTGGACAACTGGCTCGTTGAAACCGGACCTGAGGAGTGGCTCCGGGTTGAATCGGTCGAAGATCGACTGACGACGGTGTCGCCCTATGCGGGCACGGGCGTCGTGACCGACATCGTTCAGGAAGATGATCGCATCTCGTTCACGACGACGGCCATTGGTGTGCCTCACCTCGTGAAGGAGTCCTACTTCCCGAATTGGAAGGTGGAGGGAGCTGAAGGACCGTATCGCGCCGCTCCATCGCTGATGGTCGTCGTCCCGACGGAGGAACACGTCGTCCTTGAGTTCAGGAACACGTCTGCCGAGAATCTGGGTATGGCCCTCACACTGCTCGCTTTCACCGGGCTGGCGGCATACGCATACCGTCGGCGCAAGCTCCGCTCGTCCGGGGTCGACGCATGAAGCGCTATCTGGCGAGCTTCATGACCAAAGAGGCGTTCGGACAGTTCGTCAAGGTCGGGCTCGTCGGTGTTGCCAATACGATCGTGTCGTTCGCCCTGTTCAACCTCTTCCTGTGGATGGGCTGGTGGTCGGTCGCGGCGGTAAGCGTCGCCTTCGCCCTCACCACGTTCATGTCGTATCTCCTGAACAGAGCGTGGACGTTCGAGATCAAGGACGGCAGAGTCTCCGGCGGAGAGACGATGCGTTTCTACCTGATCAACCTCGCCGCATGGGCCGGTACGGCGGGCACGATGTGGCTCGCCGAAACACTGTTCGGCCCGCTGTCGACGATCGCTGCGAACGGGGTGTACTTGACTACATCGATCGTGATCCTCCTTCCGAAGTTCGCCTCCTACCGAGACATTGTGTTCGGGAAGGCGATCAAAGAGCAGGAGAGCAGTCCCTCGGGGGCATGAGGATTCTGGGGCTCTTCGGATT
>JAMBLK010000112.1 GCA_023336855.1 Actinomycetes bacterium | reverse complement strand
ATGTGGTGGCGTTCACGCCACGCCATCGAGATGGTCAGCGGGAGGGTGATCAGGAGTTGTGGGACGGGGGCGAGGGATGGATTGATGAGTGCAAGGATCGGTACCGACACCATCGCAAAACCCATGCCCACGACGCCCTGGATCGCAGCGGCAATGAAGGTCACGATGAGAGCGGTGATCAGTGCAGCGGCCGACATAGGCGTGAACGATAGGGGTGCTTGGATTCGCGGCTAAGTCGCGCTGCGATAGTCTCCGAATGGCTGATGCCGGATTTCTCGACCCGGACCAGATCGACGAGTGGCTGGCGTACGCTGCGACAGAGGAGTCCGAGGACGGGGAGCCTCGCCGTGTTGACCCGTACGTTGTGTTCGGCATCGTGCTCGGAATCGTCATCCTCGTCGGCATGATCCTTCTGAGACCCACCGGAGCGAGTCAAGCGCAGTCCGACGACCTCGCCGCGTTGGGCATACCAACCGACTTCCACCGTGCAACCGTTCTCGACGTGACTGAGAGTCCGTGTGCGGGACTCGAGACCCTGGTCTGTACGGTGGTGCGTTTCGAGATCACCGAGGGACCGGACGAGAGTTTCGTCTTCACCCAGGAGTTCCCGCCGTCTGCGGCGATGCCTCAACTCGCTTCCGGAGACCGGGTTGTGCTCTCCCGGGTCACCCCGTCCGGCACGGTCGACGCGGTCGTCGCCGGACCGTGTTCGTTTGATGCTGAGACTCAATGTGAGTCCATAGAACTGACGATCATCGACGGGAGGGCGGTCGAAAGGCGACATTCGAGGTGTTTCCGGGCGGCGAAGCAGTGACGTTCGTTGTAGGGGAGGAGGTCATCGTCGACTTCATATACGACAATGATGTGCTTGAGATCCTTTCGGTCCGGCCGGCCGATTCCCAGTCGCTCTATCGATTCGCGGACTTCGATCGCAGATGGGTTCTGATCATGGTCGCGGTCGCGGTCGTCGTTGTTGCCCTCGGCGGTTGGCGCGGAGCAACGGCGCTTATCGGACTCGTCGTAAGCGTCACGATCCTCTCGATGTTCGTACTACCGGCGATCCTCGACGGACGGAGCCCCGTGCTCGGGGCTGCCGGTGCGTTGGACGACGTGACCATCACACAGGCGTCGACGGTGTGGGAGTTGCAGGAGGCGAACCTGTCACTGGATCGGAAGGGGGGCTTTCGAGGTGCGCTCCGGGTGGGACGCGACCACATCGCGTCGATGGTCAACACGTTGCTCCTCGCCTACGCCGGTGCGTCGCTACCGCTGCTTGTTCTCTTCGTGCTCGCTCACCAATCACTCGGGACGATCGCGAACAGCGAAGTGGTCGCCGTCGAGATCGTCCGCACACTCATCGGAAGCATCGGCCTTGTTGCCGCGGTTCCGTTGACAACGTGGCTTGCCGCACGGTTCTATCACGCGCATGGCGAACCGGCTTCCTGATCTCAGATCGATGTCAGGGCAGGACGGTCAGCCTCGATCGCACACGTCAGGGGCGAAGATGCCGACGACGAGGGAATCCGGGTCTGTGCCTCTGACCGGGCCCCACAGCAGGAGGTTGCCCGTGTCCGAGCCTCGGAGTTCGAAGACCTCTCCGATGGTGGAATCCATCACGAACGTGACGTCCTCGGTCGCGTAGATCGTCTGCAACCGTTCGACGGTGTCTCCAGCCTTCAACCCGCTCAGCGTTGTCAACGCGGTGGCCTCGGAGTCGAGATCGCCGAAGCTGAGATCCTGGCGGTAGCCGTTGAACACTTCGGTCGAACCGTCCATCGTGACGATCGCCGCGAAGGGTCCGAATCGGACGACTCGCTCCAATTCTCCGGTGCAGACGCCCCATTGGCCGGTGGAGACCTGCCATCCGGTGTCCTGATCCGCTTCTCCGAAGCTTGAAGCCAAACGTCCGATCGAGATGTCGGCAGGATCCCCGAACTTGAGATCGGGAACGTCATTGATCTGGACGGCCAGACGATCGCTCTTGAGCTTCAACTTGTCGACGGCGATCGGCGTGCCGACCGGCGGGTACGGAGCGGAAGGGGGTGTCGTTATTGCGACCGTCGATGACGTCGTAGAGGCATCGCCCGGGGTTGTCGTCTCGGTACCATCGGCCGGCGCCGTGGTTGTTGTCTCACCGCCGGCTTCGACGCTGTCATCGCTCTTGAGTAGTTGGAATACAGCAACCGAGAGTGCGACGAGCAAGAGACCGACGACCAGGCCGGTCAAGAGTGGAGATCCGGGGGGTGTCGCAGGAGGGATCCGTGGATCTTCGAGCGGCGGAATCGGATCGCTCCCCGAGATGTTCGTCAGGTCGGAGTAGGGATCAGTCCATCCCGGTGGGTTGCCGTATGGGTCTTTCGGGTCACTCACGCTGTGTCAATCCTCCGGCCGGTTGCCCGCATCTTACGGGCAACCGAACGATGCGTCGTATCAGGACTGTTCGGGAGCTGCTGAACCCGATGCATCCTCAGTCGACTCCGGGTCCGCGAGCAACGACGGATAGAACTCGGAGAGCACTTCATCGAACGGCACCGTCGCCCGGAGAATCGATTGTCCGGTAGTGGTCCTACTCAGCTTCACAGGAACTACGAGGCGTTGGATCGTGGTGACGTCGATGTCGCGCAGGCTCCATCCGAGGCTGAGCGCATCGGAGATTCCCAAACCGTCATCCACGATGAAGGCGTTCGAAAGCTCGTCGATCTTGGCGGAGAGATCGGACGGAGACTCGAAGGT
>JAMBLK010000111.1 GCA_023336855.1 Actinomycetes bacterium | reverse complement strand
TTGTAGGCTCAGTTCCTATGACACGACCGATCATCATCGACACCGATCCAGGGCAGGATGACGCCGTCGCGATCCTCCTGGCTCTCGCCTCACCGGAACTGGAGGTGCTCGGCATCACGACCGTCGCCGGCAACGTTCCTCAGCCGCTCGTCACCACGAATGCGCTGAAGATCTGTGAGCTCGTCGGGCGCACCGACGTTCCGGTCTTCGTCGGTGCCCACCAACCGCTGGCGCGAGAGCTCTTCACCGCTGAGTACGTTCATGGGCCGACCGGTATCGACGGAACCGATCTGCCGGAACCGGTGACGGCCGCGCGGTCGAAGGACGCGGTCGACTTCATCATCGATACGTGCCTCGCAGCAGGGAACGAAGGCATCACGCTGTGCCCCGTCGGACCACTGACCAACATTGCTTCGGCGATCGCCCGGGAGCCGATGATCATCCCGAAGATCCGGGAGATAGCTCTTATGGGCGGTGGCCTTTTCGAGGGTGGGAACACGACGCCGGTTGCGGAATTCAACATCTACGTCGACCCCGACGCTGCGGCCCTCGTGTTCAACAGCGGTGCTCCGATCACGGTATTCCCGCTCGATGTCACGCACAAAGCACTCGTCCTACCGGAAGACCTCGAACGGCTGAGAGCTATCGATACACCGGTCGGTGAGGCAGTTGCCGGCATGCTCGGCTACTACGAGAGACATGACGTCGAGAAGTACGGGATCGCCGGAGCACCGCTCCATGACCCGTGCGTGATCGCCTACTTGATCGATGCGGAACTCTTCTCCGGCAAGGCCTGCCGGGTTGATGTGGAGACCGAATCAGAACTCACAGTCGGCCAGACTGTGGTCGACTGGTGGGGTGTCACAGGTGCCGAACCCAACGCCATGGTCATGTCCGACGTCGATCGTCAGGGTTTCATGGATCTTGTGATCGAGCGGATCGCACGGCTCTGATCCGTGGCCGTGAAATCGATCAAGCGTCTTCGTGCCGTTTGCTCTTCCACGCCCACAACGCGAGAAGCAAGGCGACCCCGACGAGGACTGTTGCGACGACCATCGTGTCGGCAAGCGCGGCGGCTTGTGCGATCGCAGGCGCGTCGGCGACCTCTCCGCCACCTGCGTAAACGGCAGTCCGGGCTGCCCACAGTGCTCCAAGGACGGCGATACCGGTGACGCTCGCTGTGGTGCGGTTGATCGTCAACATGCCTGAGGTGACGCCGAGTTGACTGTGGGGGACTGAACCCAGGATCGCGGAGTTGTTGGGGGACTGGAAGATCCCGAATCCGAGGCCGATGATGAGACCAACGATTACGACGATGAGGGATGTCGTGGCACCCTCCAGCCAGAATCCTGCGATTCCGTAGGCGATGGTCATCAGAGCGAGTCCGGCAACGGTGACCGGTCTCGATCCGATCCGGTCCGAGAGCGTGCCGGACATCGGTGCCACGACGCCCATCGTGATGGGGATCGCACCGAGAACGAAGCCGATGCCACGCGGTGACAGTCCGATCACGTCGGTCAGATAGAACGGAAGGAGAAGGATCATCCCTGAGAGTGCGAAGAAGCCGATGAAGCCGGTGATCAGATTCACCGTGAGGTCGCGATTCTTGAAGAGCGCCAGGTTGAGCATCGGCTGTGAGACCCGCTGTTCCACGGCGATGAAGGCCGCCAGCGCCGCGATCGAGACTGCAAACATCCCGAGGATCAGGGGTTCTGTGAAGCCCATGCTCTGGCCCATGGTGAGGGCAAGGAGGAGCGTGAGAAGGCTGACGAAGAACGCGCCCGCGCCGAGGAAGTCGAATCGCTGCTTTCCCTTTGGCCTCGTGTTCGGGACGAACTTGAGGGCCGTGATCGTGCCGATGATGCCGATCGGGAGATTGACGAAGAAGATCCACCGCCAATCGGTTGTCTCGAGGATCATGCCACCGATGATCGGTCCGGCCATGATTCCGATCGACACCGTGGTCCCGTTGATCCCGAGCGCCTTGCCGCGTTCCGACGGGGGAAAAGCCTCTGTCGTGATCGCGAAACCAAGGGCGAAGATCATCGACGCCCCCAGAGCCTGCACGACACGGGCTGCGATGAGGAGCTCGATCGTCGGGGAGAGACCCGCGAGCACCGAACCGATCGTGAAGACGCTGAAGCCGGCGGTGAAGATCGGCTTCTTGCCGATCATGTCGCCGAGCCGCCCGAACATGAGCGTGAGAGTGGTCTGGGTTAACAGGTAGGCGAGCACCACCCACTGTGCCACGCCGAAGGTCGTGTCGAACTCGTCGACGAGCGTTGGGAGCGCGACGTTGACGATGCTCCCGTCGACGGTTCCAAGGAATATCGCCATCGCGATCGCGATGAGGACGTACCACTTTCGCGAGTAATCGACGCCTTCTGGGGGTGTTTCGAGATGACCGGTCATGGCCAACGGAGGCTAGCGCTGCACCATTCGGTGGGCTCACAGCGCCGCCGGCGGGGACTGCAACCCTGCGTATGGGATGTGTTTCGATGTGCGCGGTCGATGGGGCGTCGTGTACGCTCAACTGCAATACGGGGTGGCATCGGAGAAAGGGGCGTCCCGATGAAGTATCAACGAGGTCTGGCCTTCATGGCCGTACTCACATTGGCGCTTGCCGCGTGCTCGTCGGGGAGCGACGATACGACTACTTCGACGTCCACGACGTTTCCGACCGAGACCACGGCCGCTACCACGACCCTGCCGTCCACCACGACGTCCTCGTCGACGACTACCACGACCTCTCCATACGGAGGCGCCACGCTCCTGACTTCCATCATCCAGCAAGAACTGCGGATCCTCGGGTACTTCAACGGTGAACCCGACGGGATCCTCGGACCGGTGACCGAGGAAGCTCTCAGGGAGTTCCAAACCGAGGCGGGCATCACCGTCGACGGTGAGTACGGTCCCGAGACCTACGAGGCTCTCGCCGATGCGCTCGAAGCCGACGAGGAATTCATCACCACGGTCCAGGAGGACCTCATGGAGTTGAAGCTCTACCCGGGTCCCGCCGACGGCGACTACGGCGGCGGAACGGTGAAGGGGATCGAGGCGCTCCAGGAGCAGTGCGAGATCGAGATCGACGGTCGTTTCACACCACAGACGCACCTCTGTCTCGAACAGGAGATGGGCCGCATCTGATTGAGACTCCGATATGACCGTGATGCCGCTCGACGAAGTCACCGTCATCGAGTTGGCCGGTCTGGGACCGGTTCCGTTCGCAGGGATGATCCTGGCCGGTCTCGGCGCAGACGTGATTCGCGTCGACCGTCCGGGTGGCCCTCCCATTCCCGATCCGATGATCGGTGCCGTTGGCCGCGGGAAGCGCTCGATCGCTATCGATCTCAAGAAGCCGGAAGGCGTCAACATCCTGCTCGAGCTCGTTGGTAATGCCGATGTTCTGCTGGAGGGATACCGCCCGGGCGTTGTCGAGAGGCTCGGCATCAGCCCCGATGACTGCCTGCAGACCAACCCTGATCTCGTCTACGGCCGCATGACCGGCTGGGGAGCCGATGGTCCATACGCGTCGATGGCGGGCCACGACATCAACTACATCGGGCTCAGCGGTGCGCTCCACGCGATCGGCGGAGCCGAACGGCCCGCGCTTCCGCTGAACCTCGTTGGGGACAACGGAGGAGGTGCGATGTACCTCGTTGCTGGTGTCCTCGCTGCGCTTCACGACCGTGAACGCTCCGGGGGCGTTGTCGTGCACGCCGCCATGGTCGAAGGTGCGGCGTCGCTCTCGGCGCCGTTCTACGAGATGGCGGCCGCCGGCCTCTGGGAGGATCACCGGGAGGTCAATCTCCTCGACGGCGGTGCTCCCTTCTACACGACCTATCAGACCAGTGACGGCAAATGGATGGCCGTCGGTCCGCTCGAACCGCACTTCTACGCCGAGATGCTGAACGGCCTCGACATCGACCCGTCGGAGTTCCCCGGTCAGTACGACCGGGATCGCTGGCCCGAGCTTCGCAGCAGACTGGCCGGCGCGTTCGCCGAACGAACCCGCGCCGAATGGGAGGACGTGTTCACCGGGACCGATGCCTGCGTCACTCCGGTGCTGTCCCTGTCCGAGGCACCAGAGCATGCACACAACCTGGCCCGCCGGGTCTTCAGCGGGTCGGCGGGCCATCACCTGCCGAACCCCACTCCCCGGATCGATGGCCGCGACCCGTCACCCTTCGCTGACGCGCCTGACATCGGCATCGACACCGGCGAGATCCTCGCCCGGCTCGGCTATGACGACGCCCGCATCCAGGCGTTGCGCGACCTCGGGACGGTGTCGTGAAGGTCTGGATCCCGGATCGGGATGATGGGCGGGAGGATCGAGTCCGGGCGGTGAAGGACCGGGTCGAACGGAGTGAGTATCGAGTACCGGCGGAATCGGTCGCGGACGCGGTCATCGCCTGGTACCACAGGATGGAACCCGGAGAGAGCCCTATTCGGCGGTGAGTTCGTCGACTTCGTCTTCGACACTGAGGTGACCGATCTTGCGTCCGAGGATCTCGATTCCGAGGACAAGGGCGAATGCGGATACGGCTACGGCCAGCGCAGCGAGCGCGTCACTACCCGGTGCGTGGAGTGCCGTGCTATCGACGCCGAGCGGCCACGGCCAGAGCACCCGGAGCGACCCGAGCATCAGGCCGATGAGTGCCGCCATCACCGTGTTGTAGTGGTCGCGCAACGCCCGATGGAGGACCTGGGAGAAGAGCGCCAACCCGATCACTGCGCCGATCATGAACACGATGAGGGAACCGAAGTCCCGGGACGTGACGGCTGAGAGCAACGGTCCGTACATCCCGAGCATCACCAGGATGAACGATCCGCTTATCCCCGGGAGGATCATGGCGCAGATCGCGATGGCCCCGGAGCCGAAAAATGCCCACATCGCCGGATCGCTGATCTGTGCTGCGGTCTCACTCGATGTGCTCTCGTTCAACCCCAGCAGCACGAACACCGTCAGTGCCACACCGGCGATGATGGCCACGCGCCGCATATCTCGAACGGTGAGGAGCTTCCATGCGATCACGGCCGAGCCGGCTACTAGTCCAAGAAAGAGAGCAGCCATCACTACGGCGTGGTCGTGCAACAGCCGCTCGAGCAGATGGGCCAAGGTGATGATCGCAAGCCCGATCCCCGCGCCAAGGGGAAGGATGAAGTACCAGTCGACCTTCCTGAGCCATGCGACGCCGCCGGAGAAGTCGAGACGCAGGAACGCACCCAGCGCGGAACTTCCGGCGCGTACCGAAGCGATGAGCCGCTCGTACATGCCGAGGACGAGCGCGATCGTTCCCCCGGACACACCGGGGACGATGTCGGCGGCACCCATCAGGAAACCGCGGAAGAGCGACCAGGGAATCTCACGAATCACGGCGGCGAGTGTAGGGGCGGGTCTCCGCCACCGGTGTACCGTGCACTCCGAATCAACGAGGAAGTCCGATGCGCATCGTTCTGCAGCGAGTCAGCCGATCTGCCGTCGAGGTCGACGGGGAGATCACGGGACTGATCGGCACCGGCCTCCTTGCCCTCGTGGGCGTCGCACAGGGAGACACCGAAGCCGATGCGCGTATCGCCGCAGCCAAGACCGTCGGCATGCGCATCTTCCCCGACTCGGATGCCAAGATGAACCGGAGCGTCGCCGACATCGGGGGCGCGATCCTCATCGTGTCCGAATTCACGCTTCTCGCTGACGTCCGCAAGGGCCGTCGCCCCGCCTTCACCGCTGCCGCACGGCCCGAGGAGGCCGTCCCGATCCTCGAAACCTTCGCAGAGGCGATAGAGGCCGAAGGTGTTCGGGTTGCACACGGCCGATTCGGTGCCCATATGGAAGTTGACCTGCTCAACGACGGACCGGTGACGATCGTATTCGACGTACAGGATGGGAGGATCAGATGAAGATCAAGGGAAGCGTCCCCGACGGAGTCACGTTGACACGGGACGAACATGGGATTCCCCACATCAAGGCCGACGATCTCGCAGGCGCCTATTGGGGGATGGGATACGCTCACGCCCGCGATCGGGCGATGCAGATGGGCCTGATGCGACTCCTTGGCCAGGGTCGCGTGGCGGAGTGTCTCGACGGCAGTGACGAATCGGTCGAGGTCGATCGGTTCTTCCGGCAGATGAACTGGTTTGGGAACACCGCTGCTCAGGTCGATTCCCTCACATCCGAGACCCGTGCGCTCGTCGACGCGTACTGCGCCGGTGTCAACGTCCGCTTCTCCGAGGCGCGTCCATGGGAGTTCCGCGCCCTCGGCTACCGGCCCGAACCGTGGACCATCGAAGACGTGTTGCTTATGGCCCGCATGACCGGCTATCTCACGCTTGCCACGTCACAGGCCGAGATCGAGCGCCTGTTCGTCGAGATGGTCCAGGCAGGTGTCGACGATGAGCGACTCGAGGTGCTGTTCCCGGGTTGCATGGGTGGTCTGGACCGTGATCTGCTCCAGAAAGTGAAACTCGGAGAGCGCATCGTGCCCGACTCGGTCAAGTGGATCAGTGGCGGTCCGCGCATGATGGCGTCGAACAACTGGGCCGTGTCGGCGCAACGCTCGGCGACCGGCCACGCCTTGCTCGCCAACGATCCCCATCTGGAGGTGAACCGTCTTCCCGGTGTGTGGGTGGAACAGGTCTTCGAATTCCCGGACGACACCGTGTTCACCGCGAACATGCCGGGCCTCGCCGGTCCGCTGGTCGGGAGAAAGGACGATCTTTCCTGGGGCGCAACCTACGCGTTCATGGATGCAGTCGATTCGTGGGTCGAGGACTGTCGTGACGGTGAGTTCCGACGCGAAGACGGTTTCGAGCCGTTCACCGAGCGGCGTGAGCAGATCCTGGTGAAGAAGGGCGAGTCGGTCGAGACGGTGTTCTACGAGAACGTGCACGGGGTACTCGACGGGAATCCTTTCGAGAAGGGCTTCTACCTCGCGACGAGGTGGGCTCCGGCTGAGTCGGGTGCGGCGACGCTCAACGCCGTCACCGACATCTGGACCGCCGGGACGGTGCAAGAGGCTCAAGGTATCTTCGGCCGACTCGAGACCGCGTGGAACTGGGTGTTCGCCGACAGTTCGGGACGGATCGGATATCAGATGTCCGGCCAACTTCCTCTTCGGGACGAAGGGGCGACGGGTTTCGTCCCGATGCCCGGATGGGAGCCACGATGGGATTGGCACGGATTCGCCGACCCGGTCGACCTGCCCGGCGTGCTCGATCCACCCGACGGTTTCATCGTGACCGCGAACAACGACTTGAATCACTGGGGAGCAACGGATCCGATCAACATGCCGATGGGCGACTACCGGGCCCGCAGGATCGCCGATCTCCTCTCAGCCGACCCGGTTGATCTGGGAACGTTCGAACGCATCCACCAGGACACCTACTCGCTTCAAGCCGAGGAGATGATGGCGATCCTCGCTCCACTCCTCCCCGGCACGCGAATCGGTCATCGACTCGGTGCGTGGGACTTCCGGTACGAGCCGGATTCCTTGGGAGCGGTGATCTTCGAGGCGTTCTACCACGAACTCCTGGTCGAGATGTTCGCGCCGGACGGCATGGGCCAACCGGTTGTCGATCACCTCATCGATGCCACCGGTGTGTTCATCGACTTCTACCGGAACTTCGACCGCATCCTTGTCTCGCCGGATTCGCCATGGCTCGGTGAGCGTGATCTGGACTCCGTCTATCGCAACGCCTTCGACCGTGTCGATGCGAATGAGGATCGCCGGTGGGGTGACGTAAACCGGGTGATGCTCACGCACATCCTGCTCGGCGGCAAGCTGCCCGGTTGGGCCGGATTCGACGTCGGTCCGGTCGAGATCAAAGGTGGCAGAGCCACGCCGCACCAGGGTCAGATCTATGAGAGCGCCGGCCGCACAACGAGTTTCGCTCCATCCCTGCGGATGATGGTCGACATGGGAAAGCCCGGGACGAAAACGGCCCTCGCAGGGGGACCATCCGACCGGCGATTCTCGAAGTGGTACACATCCGACCTC
>JAMBLK010000110.1 GCA_023336855.1 Actinomycetes bacterium | reverse complement strand
TGCGAGTCCGGCGTTTCATCAGGACGACGGCAGCGGCGAGAGCGGCCGCCGATAGGGCGACCGCGGCGCCGGTGAGGGGAGAGGGCCTCGGGATCGTTGGCCCCACGCTGACCGGTCGCTGGAACTCGAGGATTGGCCATCCGCGTTCCTCGGCGATCGCTCGGAGCTCCTTCTCTGGATTGACGGCGACGGGGTTTCCGACCGCTTCGAGCATCGGCAGATCGGTGATGGAGTCGGAGTACGAGAAGGAACCCGAGAGATCGATGCCCTTCTCTCGAGCGACGTTCTCCATCGCCTCGGCTTTGCCGGGCCCCATGGCGTAGACCTCGATCTCCGGGATGAACCGTCCTTGCGCATCGGTCTTGATCCTCGTAGCGATGACCTCCCAAACACCGATGTGCTCGGCGATCGGGCGCACGATCTCCTCCGGGCTGGCGGAGATGATGATGACTCTCCTGCCGCTGCGAATGTGCTCGTCGATGAGGAAGAGGGCCTCCGCGTAGACGAGCGGCTCGGCGACGTCGGCCAGGGTCTCGCGAACGAGTTGCTCGAACTCGTCTCGCTTCCAACCGGCGGTGAGCTGCAGCAGTTCGTCGCGGGCCCGCTCGAGCTGTTCCTCGTCGGCGCCGAACAACATGTAGAACGCTTGGGCAAGTCCCATACGGGCGAGCGCCTTCTTGCCGAGGAAGCCCGCCTTGTAGAGGGGCTTGCCGAACGCAAGCGTCGACGACTTCGCAATCACCGTCTTGTCGAGATCGAAAAAGGCTGCTTCCTGCATCACGTCCGATTGTATCGGCAGATCTGATCTCGCACATGACCATGAATCGAAGGTCTTGAAATGGGCTCCGGTCTGACATACGGTGCCGGGAGTTCACACATGGAGTTGGAATGCCGGCGCTTGCCATCTGGTCGCCGGAGGACGAGGTACTCGGTGCCGTCGCGCCGTTAGCACTCGGCGCCGCGGCGGGGACCGCGCTCATCGTGGATCTCGATGTAGACGGGCCGATGTATCCCGGTGACCTGACGTTGGCAGGCCTCGTTGCCGACGGTCCAACGAAGGCCGACCTGTCACCGAAGCGGCGCGGTATCGCGGTCGTGCGCAACGGGGGCGTCGATCCGGAGGACGCCGAGTTCGTACTCCGTGCTCTGGTCGACGGCTGGCCCGCCGTCGTGTTCCGACTCCCGGCAGATCACATCGGCGGCGACGGCGCCATACCAGTACTTCCACTGATCCCAGGGTCGATGATGGATCGATCTGCCGGTCCGGCCATCTACCAGCGCTCCGGCTGGAGAGTCCGGGTTCCGGAAGGAGGGATCGTGCTCCCACGACCCGGCAGGGGAACCGTATCGGCCCTCCTCACGGGCCGGGTCCCGCATCCGGGGGACCGATGGATCCGCGCGTGGCGCCGGGTCTGGGAGCAATCATGGGTATGACCGACCGGATCGTACGGCGACTACTCGAATCCGATGTGCCCCTCGAACGGGGCCCGCTGACAGCGGCGGCATCCTCGATTGCGTCGGAAGTCGCTCCGCTCGCCGGACCCGAAGCGATCGTTGACGCGGTGGATGCTCTCGCAGGTCTCGGACCGATCGAGCGGTTGCTTCGCGATCATGACGTTACGGACGTTCTCGTGAACGGGCCGTCGGACGTGTGGATCGAACGACGAGGCTCCCTGGAACGAACCGATGTGACGTTCGCCGACGACCTCGCGGTGATCGCAGCCGTGGAACGCGTGATAGCACCCCTGGGGCTCCGGATCGATCGGGCGAGTCCAGCGGTAGATGCTCGACTGCCCGACGGCTCCCGACTCCACGCCGTGATCCCTCCCGCGTCGGTGGACGGTCCGATCGTCGCAGTCCGCCGCTTCTCCGAGGCGGTAACGGATCTTGATGCCCTGGTCGAAGTGGGCGGCATCACGAATGGCGGAGCCGAACTGCTTCGCGCGTCGGTCTCGGATCGGATGAACCTGCTGGTTGCAGGGGGAACCGGAGCCGGCAAGACGACGCTGCTCAACGTCCTGTCGAAAGAGATCGATCGATCAGAGCGGACCGTCACGGTCGAGGACGCCGCAGAACTTCGTCTTGGCGGCCACGTCGTCCGACTCGAAGCCCATCCACCGAATGCAGAAGGCGCAGGTGAGATCACCGTACGAAGCCTGCTCCGCCACGCTCTCCGTCTCCGACCCGATCGCATCGTGGTCGGAGAAGTCCGTGGACCGGAGGCCCTCGACATGATCCAGGCGATGAGCACCGGACACGACGGATCGATGTCAACGATCCATGCGAATGGACCGGAGGAGGCGCTCTGGCGACTCGAGAGCCTGGCCGCGACGGCCGATGTCGGAGTCTCGGTCGACACACTCCGTGCGCAGATCCGTTCCGCGATCGATCGGATCGTGTTCGTCACCCGACGTCGCGGAAGCCGCATCGTCACCTCGATATCCGATGTGAGGATCGATGGCATCGACGAGGTCTACGGATGCTGACCGCTGTGCTCCTTGGGGGAGGTCTGGCGGTGGGGATCCCACCGGCGATCATCGCCATTGCCGCGCTCGCAGCGATTGAACCCAGACTCGTCCTGGCCGGAGCCGCGGTCTGGGGCATTGTTGCAGCCCGTCGGCGACGTCCGGCGCGTGTTGCACCGGACGATGAAGCGACACTGTTTCGTGCGATGGCGGCAGAGCTGCGCTCCGGCGCCTCGCTGCGGAGTGCGCTGGCGGAGGCCGCCCACCGTGTGCCTCAGATAGCGCTGGACCGTCCGGTGCGGCTTGCCGCGGCCGGGATGTCGATGACCGACGTCGCCGGCTCGGTCGAAGCCCAACTGCCCGTGAACGGGCGGCTCGCAGCCGCGGCGTTCCGGCTGAGCGACTGGTCCGGAGCCCGCGTGGCCGACACCTTCGAAGGGCTCGCAGAGAGAGCGGCGGCTACGGCCGAGATGGCAAGGGAGCGCAAGGCGGCGACTGCCCAGGCCCGACTCTCCGCGTTGATCGTCGGGGTCGCTCCGCTCGTCTTCACAGTCCTGCTTGTGGCCACCGGTCGGGGGGCCGGGCTGGTCGCACACGGTGGTCTCGGATGGCTGGTGCTGGGTATGGGCCTCGGACTCGAGGTCGTCGGCTTGATCATCGTGGCCGTGATCGTGCGGAGGGCCGAACGATGATGGCCTTGGCAGTCCTCGCCCTTGGCGTCGCGATTCTGCGCTCGAATCGGCGGGAGATCCTGGCTGCCGGCATTCTCGTGGCATTCGCCCTTGCCCCGGTTCTCGGGATCGGGCTGTCGCTCGGGCTGGTTGTCTGGATCGTCATGAAGCGCCGTCCCCGATCCTCCGGCTTCAACGACGACGAAGCGATGCTCGCAGAACTCACGGCGCTGGGTCTCAGCGCAGGATTGACGTTCACCGCGGCTGCGAGTGCAGCTGTCGACTCCGTCCCCGGAGAAGCGTCCGCCCAACTCCGTCACACCATCCGTGTGGGGGCAGGGATGGACACCGAAATGGTCGACGGCCGCGGTCTCATGGTCGTGGTCCACCGGGCGCTTCTGACCGGGGCTCCACTGCAGCCTGCAGTCTCCGGCTACGCAACAACGCTCCGGAATGAGCAGCGATCCCGGGAACTCACCGCCGCCCGTCGTCTTCCGGTCAAGTTGCTCTTCCCGTTGGCGCTTCTGATCCTTCCGGGGTTCCTGATCCTCACGATCGGGCCGGCCGTACTCGGCAGCCTCGAACGTCTTGGCATCTAGGCCTGCGACCACCAACTTCCCGCCGCCCCGGCCGGACGCCGGTGAACGAAAGGAATCTCCATGCGAGCAATCTTCATCGACGAACGCGGCCAAGCGACCGCGGAGTACGCCCTCGTCATTGTCGCTGCAGCGGCGATCGCTCTGGCATTGATCATCTGGGCAACATCAACCGATCTGTTGCCCTCCTTCTTCTCAACCGTGCTCAAGAAGGTCACTTCGGTCGCAAAGGGGGCACCGATCGGGTGACGCAGCGAGGTAGCGCCGTCGTCGAGTTCGCACTCGTCGTGCCACTCGTGTTGGCCCTCGTCCTCGGACTTGTCGAGGTGGCTCTCGTAGCCCGGACGCAGATGGAAGTCGTAAATGCGGCACGAGAAGGCGCCCGCGAGGCCGCGGCATCACCCGATCCATCCGATGCCGTCCGTGCGTCAAGGGCCGCGCTCGGCGAGAGCGGGTCATCGGCACGGGTGTCGGTACGAAGACCCGACACCGTCGGGCGTCTTGCCGAGGTTCAGGTGACGTTGCCCTACCGCGTGGCTGCCGCGTTCCTCGGCGGAGTCGTCGTCGAGATCACAGCGAAGGCCGTGATGCGGGTCGAGCGATGACAGGGGAGCGCGGATCGGCGGTGGTGCTACTGCTGGCCGTCGCCGGTCTGGTGCTCCTGCTCACCATCGGTGTGGCCGATGCAGGGATCGCATTCTCCGCCAGACTTCAGGCTGCTGCCGCGGCAGACGCTGCTGCACTCGCCGCAGCTCCGGTGACGTTTCGCCCGTTCGGCGCTGCCGGCGGTCCAGTGACCGAGGCGCGGCGCCTTGCGAGAGCGAACGGAGCTGTGCTCACGCACTGCTCGTGTGCGGTGGACCGCACATGGAGGTCACGCGTCGTAGAGGTCGTGGTGGAGCGCCGTGTGGAACTGCTCGGGCTCGGAGCCATCACGGTTCGCGCCTCGAGTCGGGCCGAGTTCGCTCCGATGGCGCTGATCGACAGAGACATATGATGTACCATATGGCTATGGCTCGCACGCAAGTTCTTGTACAACTCGATGATGATCTGGTTCTGCGCCTCGATCGGCTCGCTCGCGATGTGTCGGTCAGTCGATCAGAGCTTCTCCGCCGTGGAGCCCGAGCATTGCTCGAGGCCGCCGACCTCGCCGGAGCGGACGAAGCACTGGTTGAGTCCTATTCAATGCAGCCCCAGAGTCCATCGATGGTCGAGACTGCCAGCAGACTTGCCGCGAAGATGGTGCCCGAGTGGTGACGAGAGGAGAGATCTTCTGGGCTGATCTCGAACCTCCCGCTGGGCGACGTCCCGTCTGCGTATTGACGCGCACAATCGCCGCGTCCGTATTGACCGGGATCGTCTGCGTGCCTCTAACACGAACGATCCGGGGAATCCGCTCGGAGGTGCTGGTGGGGCCCGCTCAGGGTCTGCCGGAGAAGTCGGTGATCAACTGTGACACGGTCATCACCGTGGCGAAGGATCAACTGTCTGGAGAACCAGTCGGTCGACTCGATCTACGAACGACGATTCAGTTGGATCAAGCTCTCCGATACGCCCTCGACATTCGGTGGTGAGCGGCTATCCGCCGACGGTGATGGTCACGATCCCCGTGACCTCCGATGGTGAACCACCTCGGGTATAGGTGAGCAGCACTTTGAACTCATGCTGTCCGGGCTTCATTGCCGACGTGTCGAGCCGGAACCCGGCGACGTCTGTCTCGCCCTGACCCAATCGAGTCCCGCGAGCGAGGCCGGACGATGTGCCGTCGCTCGGGTAGGAGATCACAGCGTCGGAGGGGCCATGGACGGTCATTTGCACATCGTCAAGCGATGGCGCCATGCCGCTCCACGCGATATCGACCCATGGTTGATCCGCCGCGGCGACGCTGACACCGCCGGTGACGAGGGCGACGTCTTCGCCGTTGTACTCGACCGTGGGCACTGTCACATTGAACTTCTTCTCGACGTCCTTCTTGCCGTCATTCCATGAGGCGACAACGTCGATCTTGAACTGCTTCGTCCCGTACGGGACCACGAGGTTGAGCGCGGTGAAATCGA
>JAMBLK010000109.1 GCA_023336855.1 Actinomycetes bacterium | reverse complement strand
GCCCAAATCCGAAGAACCCACAAACCCCTCTCGCAGTCTCGCGCTGCCGCGTATCGTCCGTGCAATGCACGAACTCATCGGAACCTGGCGCCTCGTCGAGTGGACGTTCACCGTGAACGATTCGCGGCCTACTCATCCGTGGGGCGGTGACCCGGTCGGCCTCCTCACCTACAGCGAGGACGGGCGCATGTCCGCATCGCTCATGAGCGTCGGGAGGCCCCCGGCCCCAACCCGGACGCTGAGTGCCGCGCCGGTCGACATCCGGGCTGCTGCCGCAGCCGGCTACCTATCGTATGCCGGCGCCTACACGCTCGAGGGCGATGACGTCCTCCACCACATCGAGTTGAGCCTCATGCCCAACTGGGTGGGCAGAACCGAGCGTCGACACATCGAGTGGCTCGCGACAGAATCCGGGAAGGATCTCATCCTCTCAACGCCGCCGACCCGGACCGACGGTGGCCGGACCGCAGTGAATCGACTCCGGTGGGGGAAGATCCGGACCGGCGCCGATGCCGGGGATCCGGGAAAGCTGCAAACGCGCTCGAACCACAGGTAGCCTCAAGCCAGGCCTTCGGCCTTTGAATCGGGGAGAAATGGCGAGATCCAGCGGAAGATCATCGATCCCACAACCGTTCGTGCAGAAGCGCTCGATCGGCCCGTGGAAGATCGTCCTGTGGATCGGTCTCGCCGTCTTGTTCCTGGTGCTTGCCTTCTTCGGTTGGGGTGGCTGGTACTACTCGAATGAGATCAACTCCCAGGTGTTCGAGGTGCATCCTCCGGAAGCGCCCGAGTTCGACATCACGCTCGACCGCGGTGAAGCCGAAGCGGTCGTTCTGCGAGCCGATCCCGACGCGACGAACTTGACCGAGGATGGCTTGTTCGGTCTCCTCACAGAGTCGGACGCAACGCTCATCGACGGCATCATCAGTGCCGAGACCTCCGGGGGCGTATCAACCGTGCGTCGCTCTCGCATTCCCGACGAACCGATCCCCGCACCGGGATCTGCCGTCCGACTCGATGCCTTCGTCTGGCCGGGCGATCCTCAAACAGCCCTGGGCCTCGCGTTCGAAGAGATCGAACTCGAGATCGAAGGAGGGCAAGCCGGCGCCTGGTACCTCGAAGGCACATCGGACACGTGGATGATCTTCGTTCACGGAAAAGGTGCTCCGAGAAACGAGGCGCTGCGTCTCCTCCCACTCGCCGTTGAGCGGGGCTATCACTCGCTGATCATCGACTACCGAAACGACCCCGGGGCCCCGCGGGATCCATCCGGGACCTATCAATATGGACTGACCGAGTGGAACGACGTTGCCGCCGCCGCACGCTACGCGAAGACGGCCGGTGGCCAGGACATCATCGTCGTCGGGTACTCGATGGGTGGATCGAACGTGATGTCCTACCTGCTCCAATCGCCGTTGCGAAACCAAACGGTCGCCGCCATCCTCGACAGCCCCGTGCTCGACGTGGAAGCATCGGTCGACCACGGGGCGGAGCAGGAGACGCTCCCCCTCACCTCGATCAGCCTGCCACAGAGCCTGATCTCGACGGCGAAGTGGCTCGCCGGTTGGCGTTTCGACGTCGACTGGGACGCTCTGAACTACGTCGACCGGTGGCGCGATCTCCACACGCCGACGCTCATCATCCAGGGAACCGCCGATGACTCCGTGCCGGTGGAACCGGCCGCCGAACTGTCACGGATCCGTCCCGACATCGTCACATTGGTAGCACCGCCCGGCGTCGGCCATGTGCTCGCGTGGAATGCCGACCCCGAAGGCTACGAGTCACTCGTGAATGCCTTCCTCGACGACCTGGGCGTCTGACCTGTCTCACAAAGCCCCGATGAGAAGCCGGGGGGATCCTGCCCTAGCCGGAACCGTTCCGTCTTGGTACATTGCCCATATCGAACGAAAGGAGGCAGCCACATGACCATCTCGGTTTCCAGGCGCGTCTTCACACCGACCCGCCGGGTGCTCCCCTCTCGTTCAGCACCGCTCTTCTGACCGGCGCCATCTTCGGGGCACCCTTCACCCTTCAGGAGCGCTCATGCATCAACGCACGTCAGACGCCAAACAACCGAACGCGCTCGAGCCGTACGGCTGGAGCGATCACCTCAGCACACGTTTCCGACGCCTTGCGGCGATAGGGATGCTCCCAGGCCGTGTGCTTCGCGTCGACCGTGGAGAGTGCACAGTCGCCACCGATGCCGGTCCGATGCGCTGTGTCTGGACACCGCTCGAGGGCGGGACCGATTGCGAAGCAGGCCCACCGGTGGCCGGGGACTGGGTGGGAATTCACCATGATCCGGTGCCGTCCGTCGCCGTCATCCTCCCCCGCTCGACCGCTATTCGCCGCACCGATCCCGACCCCTCCGGACGGAGACAGCAGGTTCTCGTCGCCAACATGGATTCTGTATTCATCGTCCATGGCCTCGATCGACCCGAACAGGTTGCCCGCATGGAGCGATCGGTCGTGATGGTGTGGGAGAGCGGCGCCGAGCCGGTCATCGTTCTGACCAAGACCGACCTAGCGACGGATCACGCTATCGCCACGACCATGGACGTGATGAACGGCATCTCCCCCGGCGTTCCCGTTCTTGCGTTGTCCAATCTGACCGGTGACGGTATCGAGGACGTCCGCGCACACATCGGACATGGATCGACCGTTGCCCTCATCGGAGAGTCTGGTACCGGAAAATCGACATCGATCAATCGACTCCTCGGCAGTGAGATCCAGGCAACGCGGGACACACGAGAGGGTGACGGCAAGGGACGCCACACGACTGTCTCGAGGGAGTTGGTCCTCCTTCCCACCGGTGGAGCCCTGATCGACACACCGGGTCTGAGGACCCTTGGTCTCTGGGGTGGTTCGAAGGGGCTCTCCCGGACGTTCAGCGACATTGAGCACCTGGCGTCGGATTGTCGATTCCGTGACTGCCGGCATGAGTCCGAACCTGGCTGTGCCGTCCACCGCGCCGTCGCCGAGGGATCACTCGACGAAGGACGAATCCAGAACTACCAACGGATGGAGAGAGAGATGGCGGCGAAACGGCTCCGCGATTCCCGCCGCACTCGATCACCAAAGCCCCACTCGGCCCCCTCTCCTGAGGAGTGGGGCTGAGAGGATCAGGGTTCGGGTGGTGATCTACGAACCGTGGGCCGGTGACGCATCGACGCGCGGCGGTCGCACGTCTCGTGTCTCCCTATTGAGCACGAACCACAGATCTGCGACGTTCGTGCCGGTGGGGCCGTTCACGACGGGACCACCGACTACGTGTTCGCGTCGCTGTTCTGAAACGATGCCATGGCATCGATGCCCATTGCTCGTCCGCGACCGATCCTTCCGCCGTCGACAATCCCGACCTTGTGCCTGGGTGCGCCTTGATCGGAATCTCCGAGATCTGTCTTGCGGCACCCCTTATCGAGGTGGAGAACCGCTTGTTGGGGGAGACGTTCACGCAGGGGGCAGCATCTGAGGCTCCAAACCCTTGGCGTGCACGAACATCGCAGGCGCCTCAATGATCCAGACCTTCGGGGAATAGCCCGGCTTCTCAGTAGTCGAATTCTTCGAGCGTCCCGTCGTGGTTGATCAGCATGACCGGCTGAGCGTTCCAGGTCTCCTCGGTGCCGCCCATGCCCGGAGAATCCGACGGCATCCCGGCGAGCGCGACACCCACCGCGTCAGGCCGCGTCTCCAACAACCTCACGATGGCGTTTACAGGGATGTGGCCCTCAACTACATAGCCATCGACAAGTGCTGTGTGACACGAACTTGCGTCAACCGGCACACCCACGTCTGTCTTGAACACCACGAGGTTCGGATCTTCCTGAACCTCGACTATTGCTCCATTGTCCTGTAGGTACACGACCCACTCTGAGCAGCATCCTCAGTCGGGAGTCTCGTGAACGTCGATGCGTACGCCCGTGAGTTCGCCCGCTGAGGGAGAGTCGGGTGGCGCTATCGACTGATCTCCGGTGCACGCAGTGGCAACGGCGAGAACAGCGAGCAAACAGGCAAGACCCATTCCGGTTCGAATTCTCACAGTTTCCTCCACATCTCTGGCACTGCCACGAAGACTATCTCTTCCAGTCTTCTGTGACTCGTGAACACTCGTCTACGTCCGCTGCGATCGTAGTTGGAGCTACAACCGCTTCACCAGGGCCACAAGACTCCTATATCGTCGATAGACGATGCCTGATCGGAGATCATCGCTCCTTTGCCTGCCCCGCGATGGCCCGGCGCATCCCCACGACTGCACATATCGGAGGATCTGTTCTAGATCGGTTCGGCAGATTGGTCTTGGGTGACGCGGGTGGATCTGGCGAGAGTGGTGACGGCTACGGCGAACCCGGCGAGAACAGAATGGTTGAGGCAGTGCCAGGCCCGTATGTCAGATCGGACGGTTCGAACGACATTGGCGTCCCGAAGAATGCGGAGATGATTTGAGATCGTCGACTGCGCGAGCGGCAACTCGGCGGCGATGTCGCCAACGGTGCGCGGACAGCGGACGTGGAAGAGTTCGAGGATCTCAAGACGTATCGGATGTCCAAGCGCTTTGGCGACCGCCGCGGTGTCGGTGTCGGTGAGCCGGCGCGGTTCGACCGGATATTCATCGGGGCATACCTCCGGTGGCGGCTCAGTATCCACAATTCCCTCCGACTCCCGTCCCACCTGTCCGAATTTTCGTCCCCGCGAACTTCGGCTGTCTGTCCACGTGACACTACGAGTTCAGCCACGCTTGCTGTAGGGCCGATCGTCCCTAGATCGTCACTTAGCGATGAAGGCGGTTCGAGCCTCTCCTCACATGCGTCGTAGCTCCCGGTTGAGCACGAACCAGAGATCTGCAACGTTCGTGCCGGTGGGTCCGGTCACGATGAGATCATCGGTCGCCGCCAAGTAGGTGTTCGCATCGTTGTCCTCGAGGGATGCGACCGCATCCATGCCCACGGCTCGGCCACGACCGATCGTCCCCCCATCGACGATCCCGCCCGCTGCATCGGTCGGCCCGTCGACGCCGTCGGTTCCTCCGGCCAGGAACGTGATCGGCCGTCCGTCGATCTCGATCGCTGCTGCGAGCGCAGCTTCCTGATTGCGACCTCCGCTGCCCGAACCCGTGACGTTCACCGTCGTCTCTCCTGCGAACACGAGGACCTCACCGGCATCCGATGGTGAGCGAACAGTTGTGGCAGCAGCCTCACGCGCCTCGCCGACGTGGCGAGTAGATACGACCCGTGAACGGACGCCCATCGAACGGATGAAGGACGCTGCTGCTTCGGCAGCGACCGAACCGCTTCCGACGATCTCGATCTCATGCCTGGGATGCGGATGGATTGGGGCCTCCGGGGTCTGCCCTGCACGACCTCTCTCGAGGTGGCCGACCACCCCCTCGGGAAGATGATCATGGAGATCGTATCGATCCACTACCGCCAGGGCATCCTCGCACGTCGTCGGATCCGGGATCGTTGGACCCGACGCGATGGCATCGAGGGGATCTCCCACGATGTCCGAGAGCACAAGGGTGACGAGACGTGAGCGCTCGGCGGCGATTGCAAGACGCCCTCCTTTGATGGCAGAGAGATGCTTGCGCACCGTATTCGTTTCCACGATGTCGGCGCCGCACTCGAGAAGGGCACGGTTCGCCTGTTGCAGATCCTCCAGCGACAGTCCTTCGGCTGGAGCCGACAGGAGTGCCGAAGCTCCGCCGGAGATGAGACACACGACGACATCGTCCGGGCCGGCCGAGCTCGCCAGATCAAGCGCGTGTTGTGCCGCGGCGACGCTTGCTTCGGTCGGGACGGGATGTCCTCCAACAATTACGAGAAATGGTGCGTCGGCCGGTGTCGGAGCCACGATGACCCCGTCGGCTGAGTCCGTGGCCCGGGTGACGCCGCGGGCCATTGCAACAGAGGCCTTACCGGCGGCGATCACTACCACCCGACGACTGCCGCTGAGGTCGAGTTGCTCCACGACGCGTGCCGTGGCTGTCTCTGGATCGACACCGGCGATGCCTGCGCGGAAGGCGTCGAGTAGAAGTGAACGATCATCCATATGTCCAAGGTAGCGATGCCGGTCGCCCACCTTCGATTCGGGCGGGGCCGAACGCGGCAGGACCCCGCAGCCGGGAGGAGGCTACGGGGTCCTGCCGGTGTGCGATCAGTTATGCGTCGGTGGGGGCCGTCCGATCCCCATCGCGGGGTGGGCGCCGATCCGCATCGTGAGGCGGACGCCGGTGACCACCGAGTTCTCGGAGTTCGTCCGCCGACAATTCGCCATCATCAAGGAACTCCGCGGCGGGGCCGTTGGTGTCGTTGAACGGATGGTCGTCCGGGAGTTCGGCGAGTTCGTCTTCGTCGATCACACCGTCTTCCAGCATCCCGGCAATGGCGGGGTCACGTTCGGCTCTGCCGGGGTTGTCCTCACGCCACTCATCGCGTTGAACCCTGGCCTCTTCATGCCTGGTCTCGAGCGCAGCCTTCACGGCGTTCGCTTGGCCCTGGTCGAGCGTGTCATCTGCGACCAGATCTGCGAGGACCTCGTCGAGTATGTCTTCCGGCTTCGGAATGTCGGGCCGCTCAACAGCAGGCTCATCGATCGTCTGGGCAATCGCTTGCCCGTCGACGATCATCGAGGCGGCGAACGCCCCGGCCACCAGAACACCGGCAGCTGCAATGGAAACGAAGATCTTCTTCATGTATATCTCCTTTCTTCGTCCATGGAGCCATCGTGGGACACCGGCATCACGAGTCTGTGTGGAGCGAGTGAGAAAGGAATGAGAGAAGGAGACGAGTAGCTGAGAAGGAGCTGGCAGCTACGAGCTACCAGCTGCCAGCAAGATGATGTCTGTACCCGATACCGGATATTGCATACCGACTACCGGCTGGGGATCTCGAATCCGACTACGGCGCCGCCGCCGTCGGCAGCCTCTGCGAACGCTGTGCCGCCGTGGGCCTCGACGATCTGCTTCACGATCGAGAGACCGAGGCCTGATCCCGGCATCGATCGCGCCGACGCCGATCGGTAGAACCTGTCGAACACGTGTTCGCGATCCGCCTCGTCGATTCCCGGGCCGTAATCTCTCACTGTGACGCGTCCATCGGCCACAGCGATCTCGATCTGCCCATCATCGGATCCCCACTTGAGAGCATTATCGAGAAGGTTGTCGATCGCTCGCGCCAACGCGACCGATCGTCCGTCCACGGGGCTGCGCTCCGACGTAACCTTGATGTCGATGGTCGTGCGTCGGGAAGCTCGCTCAACCGACCGGTCGACGATGTCGTCGAGGAACAACTCCTCGATCGGCTCTTCGGTGTAGCGATCGGATGCAACATCGACGACCTCGCCGACGAGGACCGAGAGATCCTTCACTTCCGCCTCAGCGGCCGTGATCAACTCAAGTCGCTGTTCGTCGCTCAGGTTCTTCGTCCGACCGAGCAATTCAATATTCGTGCGCAATGCTGTGAGGGGTGTGCGTAGTTCGTGCCCGGCATCGCGTACCAGTCGCTGCTGTTG
>JAMBLK010000108.1 GCA_023336855.1 Actinomycetes bacterium | reverse complement strand
GCTTTCGCTCAGTCCTTCGCGCGCAGGTTGCCCAACGATCCGATGACCGACGTTGCGTCCTCTCCGAGGTGTGGAAGGTTCGCCGACCTGGCTTTGTACCGAGATGGTCTAGAAGTTCTCTCTGTCGCGATCGCATCATCCTCAAAGGGATCCTCCGGGATGGACTGCTCTCGCAGGTCGACGGTGAGTTGTTCGAGTTCCTCGGTGGCATCGCTGACGTCCTCGGTCGGCTCGGGGGCATCGATGGTCTCCGATACTTCTACGACGTGATCGATCTCTTCGAGTCGATGGCGGGACTGCTCGACGCTGATGAGAAGATCGTCGCGCTGTTGTTCCGCCTTCGCCGTGATCTTGAGGGCCCGCGTTTTCGCGTCGGCCGCTAGGCGATCTGCGTCGGCTTCGGCCTTGTGCCGAATCTCAGCTATGTGCCGGGCAGCTTCTGCTTTCTCGTGCTCGGCAGCCAGCATGGCCTCACCGGTGATGGCGGAGGCCTCCGTGGCCGCAGCAGCGATCAAGCCGGTCCGTTCCGCCTCGGTGGATCCAAGGAGATCGTCTCGCTCGTGATTGATCTTCGACGATGTCGCGAGGGCTCCCTCGATGATCGCCTCGGCTTCGGCCTGCAAAGCGGTCGCTCGGACGTTGGCCTGCTCGAGGATCTGTTGCGCCTCGATCTTCGCCTGATTGACGAGAGCGGTACTCGACGGTTTGGCAGCAGATGCAGGGGTACCGGCCGACTTCTGGTCGAGGAGCCTGACCCGGGCAGCGACGGTCTCCTGGATCGTGGCATCTGCCCGAGCCTTGACCTCATGGAACTCTCGTTCGAGCTGCTCTGCTCGGACTTCAGCGATCTTTCGGCGTTCATCGGTGCGCGACATGGCGTCGCCCACCCGTTCAAGGAATTCCCCGACCTGTGTTTGGTCGTATCCCTTTCTGACGACGTCGAATGTCTTCGCCTCAACGTCAGTCGAGTCGAGTTCCATGGATCTTCCTTTCCCCATTATCTAAGCCCAATGCGATCGTAACCCCGAGTCGGCGGCTCGTACAGGGTCAACCTGGGAACAAGAAACGGGCTAGTCACTGTTCCCCCCGTAGAACGAAAGGACCGAAATGCCCATCCCGGAATCACACGTAGACATCCTCGACAAGAAGGCTTTCGCCTCGGTTGCGACGATCGGACCGAATGGTGAACCCCAGAACAACCCCGTTTGGTTCGGATGGGATGGGTCGAAGATCCGGTTCTCGCAGACGACGACACGTCAGAAGTATCGAAATGTGCATGCCGATGGACGGGTTGCTCTCTCGATCCTCGATCCCGATGACCCGTATCGCTACCTCGAAGTACGTGGTGTCGTTGAGGATGTGGAGAATGACCCCGACCTCGCGTTTATCCACTCGATGGCCCTGAAGTATCTGGGTCTCGATCGCTACCCATGGCATCAACCGGGGGATGAACGCGTCGTCATCGTCGTGGAGCCAACCCACACGACCACGATGGGCTAAGTGGCATCAGTCCACTGCCCATTGCAGAACAGAAGGAGAAGACGATGATCGAATCGTTCGATTG
Organism: Actinomycetes bacterium; assembly: GCA_023336855.1. Lineage (GTDB taxonomy): Bacteria > Actinomycetota > Acidimicrobiia > Spongiisociales > UBA5794 > JAHEEL01. Next base: position 708 of record JAMBLK010000108.1, on the reverse strand, counting down.
GGCGGTGGCGCTGTTGCGTCTGGTCGCAGGTGTGGTGATTCTGGCCCACGGCGTCAAGCACGCGCGTGGTCGGACCAAGACCGCGAACTGGTTCGGGAGCATCGGCTTCCGTCAACCCGAGTTGCAGTGGTTCGCATCGACCGCAACCGAGATCGGAGTCGGAGTGCTTCTGATCGTCGGTCTGGGAACGTCGCTTGCGGCCGCGGGACTCGTCGCGGTGATGGTGGTCGCATTCTGGACGGTGCATCGTTCCGTGGGATTCTGGGTGACTGCACGTCCGGACGAGGGATGGGAGTACGTGCTGGTGCTGGGCACCGTGGGTGCTGCCATCGCGATCGGTGGTCCAGGGGAGTTCTCGATCGACGCTGCCCTGGGGATCGAGGATCTGCTTGATGGGTGGGTCGGCGCGGCGCTCGTTGCAGGAGGCATCGGTGCGGCCTCCGTACAGATAGCGACCTTCTTCAGGCCGAACGAAGCCACCGGTACCTGACGGAACCGGTGTTCTCTGTGCGCTACTTGCGGTTGGTCCCGTAGACCATGTTCCTCAAGCGAGCTTCGACTTCCGCAGGATTCTGACTCTCGAAGTCGATATCTCGCGACAGGACGTTCTTGAACCGATCGGCGGACTTCTCCTCATGGCGCGCGATATCCGAACGGGTCGCACCCTCATCACGTCGTCTAATCCATCGCATTGTGATGTATCGGGTT
>JAMBLK010000107.1 GCA_023336855.1 Actinomycetes bacterium | reverse complement strand
TCGATCTGGATGAGTTCGGACCCGTAATCGTCACATACGAATTGCAGGACGGAGTTCTCGTCGAGATCGGCGAGTACCGCGGCGACAATGATGTCACTCTCGACGTCGGACCGATGACGGTGACCTTCGCCCCGAACGACCTGTTGAGCTGAGGAGCAAGATTTCGGCAGGCCGATCCTCGACCTGGGTACCCGACCCGTCGTAGCCGTCTACGACCGACTCTGAGTGAGTCGCCGGAACTCCCCAGATCGGATGTCTCGGCATCGCGGCGTCAGCGACCGGACCAAAACTCATCGAAGTCGTCCTGGTTGAGGCTGAATAGCCAGGCTTCTTGGATCTTGTCACCCCTGAGCGAGAGGGCGTGGATGACGTCCGTGTCGAGTCGCGCTCTCGTGGATGTCGCGCTCATGTTGCCCTGCAGAACAAGCACACGGGAGTCCTCTGCCACCAGCCTTGACGAGCCGAACCGCAGCGTGTCGTGCGTGTACTCCGCCATACGGCCAAGGAGTCCCAAGATCGCTTCTCGACCCTGGTAGTCACCCGCAAGACCCGATCTCCCCGGCACGTGGAGGATCGATGCGTCGTCGAGTACGAGGGCCGCAGCCGACATGTCTCCATCGAGCAAAGCGCCGTAGCGAACCCAGACTCGGTCAAAACCTGTGCTGGCTCCCATGATTCCCGTCACCGCCTCTTCTGCTCGAACGACTCACAAGTCTTCGTTGACCTTCGACCACGAGCATGCGACCGTGCGGTCAACGGTCGCTCATCGCGTCGTCAACAGGAGACGTCGCGGCCCAGGTCGATGGCAACGGACCCCATCGAGAGACTCTCGTCACCGGTGGGACCCCGGGGTAACCTTCGGGTGACCGGAGTCTGGAACATGGATGTAAGAATCCTTGGGGGACTTGAGGTTCTCCGAGATGAAGTACAGATTGATCTCGGGCCGCCCCGCCAGCGCGTACTGCTCGCCCGCCTCCTCATGAACCCCGGCGAGACCGTCACCGCCGATCGCTTGGTGGAAGATCTGTGGCCGGGGGATGTGCCGGATACGGCTCGACATGCTCTTCACGTGTATGTCTCCAAGCTCCGGGCCGCTCTGGGTCCCGATCGCGACCGGCTGACCCGACGGAACTCCGGCTACCGCTTCTCAATAGAACCGGACGAACTCGACGCCTCCCGCTTCGTGCAGTTGGTCGCGGAAGGCAGAGCCTCCCTGGATCGGGGAGATCCGGAGACGGCACACACCCAACTCGAGTCGGCACTTGCCATGTGGAGGGGACCGGTCCTCGCCGACATCGCAGACGAGGAGTTCGTCCGAGCAGAAGCCGTTCGCCTCGACGAGATTCGACTCGTTGCGCTGGAACAGCGGATAGCCGCCGACCTCGAACTCGGTCACCACACTGCGCTGGTCGAAGAGCTGAGAGACCTCACGACGAAGCACCCGCTCAAGGAGCGGTTCTGGGAGCAGCTCATGCTGGCCCTCTATCGCTGCGGGCGGCAGGCCGAGGCCCTTCGAGTCTTTCAGGCGGCGCGTTCACAACTGGCTGAAGAGTTGGGGATCGAACCCGGCCCTGCTCTCCGTCAGATCGAAGGACAGATCCTCTCTCAGGACCCGAGCCTGAACCTCCTCGACACGCCAGAGCCGATGGCCGCTCCGAACAACCTGCCAGTCCTTCGTACGAACTTCATCGGTCGACGAGAGGATCTGGCACTGGGGAGCAAGCTTCTCGCCGGGACCCGTCTACTGACCCTCACCGGTCCACCGGGATCGGGAAAGACACGCGTGGCGATCCGTCTCGCCTCCGATCATGTCGCCGACTTCCCCCACGGGACGTTCTTCGTACCGCTGGCAGCGGTCGCTGATGTGAACCTGATCGAGACAACGATCGCCCGAGCGCTGAGTCTTCGGGAGGTACCGGGCGAGGAACCGTTCGAAGGTCTCAAGGCGTTCCTCCGCGACCGCCGTGCCCTTCTCCTGCTCGACAACTTCGAGCACCTCCTCGATGGGGCGTCATTGATCAGCGAGCTCCTCGATGCTGCCCCCGGTGTCACGGTCCTGGTGAGCAGTCGCTCGCCTCTCGGGCTCACCGGGGAGCAGGAGTTCCCGATCAAACCCCTCGCAGTTCCGGGTACCGACCAACGTCCCGATCTTGTCGACGCGCAGAACTACGACGCGGTCGCTCTGTTCGTGACACGCGCCCGGAGTTCCGATCCCGACTTCGAGCTCACCACTTCGAACATCGCAGCAGTCGTCGATACGGTCGCACGCCTTGACGGACTCCCACTTGCAATCGAACTCGCTGCCGCTCGTATCAGGCTTCTCAGCCCGCGGGATCTGCTCGATCGGCTGGACCAAAGCCTGACCGTGCTCACCGGCGGACCGGCCGATGCCTCCAGTCGCCACCGAACCCTGCGAGACGCTATCGCCTGGAGCTATGACCTCCTCGAGCGCGATGAACAGACGCTCTTCCGGCGCTTGGGGGTCTTCCGGGGGTTCACGATCGAGGCGGCGGCGGCCGTCACCGACCTCACGGAGGGAGCCGTCTTCGACGGGATCGACTCCCTGCTTTCCAAGAATCTCATCTACCGACCCGTGGGATTCGGAGAGGCACGCTTCTCCATGCTCGAGACGCTGCGAGTGTTCGCACTGGAGCAGTTGGATCTGGCGGGAGAACAAGGGGAAGTCTTTGCGCGCTACGCCACCTACTTCTGCCACCTCGCTGAGAAGACCGAACCCGAACTGACCACGGAGATGCAGCATGCTGCGACACAGGTGCTCTCCCAGGAACTGGACAACATTCGCCACGCCCTTCTCCACGCGCTCGATGCCGACGACCCCGACCCGGGACTCCTCCTCACCGGATGCGTCTGGCGCTTCTGGCAGAGCTCCGGCCACCTCACCGAACCGATACGTTGGATCGAAGCCCTGCTTGCAAGCGACCGAGCGTCAGACGCGGCGCGCGCGAAAGGGTTGACCGGTCTGGCGGGGCTGACCTACTGGCAGGGCGACTACGAGAAGGCCCTCAGCCGATACGAAGAGGTGCTCGACATCTACCAGCGAGTCGGCGACCGCCACGGCGAAGCGGAAACTCTCTTCGGTATGAGCCTCTCCGCGACATGGACGGACGATGTCGATGCCGGAGAACGACTCGCCGACGAGGCCCGGTCGGTGTTCGAGGAGATCGGAGCCAGAGAGGGCATCGGCGAGGTCTACATGGCGCAGGCATTCATGGCCAACCGGCGGGGAGAGCATGCGACTGCCCTCCCCTTGTGGGAGGCGTCGCTGGTCATTTCACGCGAAACGGGGAATCACGTCCTCGCCAGCACGGAACTCGTTGGCATTGCCATATGTGCGTTCCACGGAGGAGAGGTTCACGACGCCGTCCACATCATGCTTGAGGCGCTGGACGAGGCCACCGACCAGGAGAACATCCCGATTGCGTCCTGGATGCTGGCCTTCGTCGCAGCATTCGC
>JAMBLK010000106.1 GCA_023336855.1 Actinomycetes bacterium | reverse complement strand
GAGGGTGGGGAAGAAGCACCTGCCCCACCGACGCCATCGGATAGCGAGTTGAAGCCACTGACGTCCGACACGGACCTCTACAACTGCACCGGCAGTCTTCGCTTTCAATTCAACGACGGATCATCCCAGGTGTACCGGGATTGGAAGAGGAACGGACACGGCCCGCTCGATCTCCATGGTGCGCTCCAAGCGTCGTGTGACCTCTACTTCTGGGAGATCTCACTTCGGATTTGGAACGAGCGTTCAGACGAGACGGGCATCAACAACGAGGACCTGTGGCAGGAGTGGGCCCGGTCGTTCGGGTTCGGAACCGAGACCGGTATCGATCTTCCCTTCGAGAGACCCGGCCTGATCCCCGACCGACAGTGGTTCCGGGAAGAGCAGCGTGAGGACACCGGCCGGGTTCGCTCGACCGGACCCTGGGTCGGTGGAGACCTGATGAACGCGATCGTGGGACAGGGAGCGGTCCTGGTAACTCCGCTCCAGTTGTCGAACGGTTTCTCTGCAATGCTCAACGGTGGCACGCTATGGACACCCCGGGTCGTGTCAGAGATGGTGGATCAAGCAGGCAACGTCGTCGACGAGAACCCGAAGTCGATCATCCAAACGATCGACATGGACCCGGTGACCGTCCGGGCTCTGCGGAGAGATATGCAGCAGGTCGTCAACGGACCGATCGGAACGGCCCGAGCGGCGTTCGTCGGGTTCGGCCCCAACATCTCGACGGTCGGCGGCAAGACGGGGACGGCGGAGATCATCAAGGCCGTCGAAGACGTGCAGGAAGTTGACACGGCGTGGTTCGTCGGCGTGGCACCGGTTCTCTCGCCCGACTTCGTCGTGACCGTTGTCGTCGAGCGGGGCGGATCGGGAGGTCGTGTGGCCGCACCGGTTGCACGCCAGGTCCTCCAGTACATCTTGAACGGTGAAGATTCGGTGGCATCACTCGAAGCAGGAGAGAACACGGACTGATGTCGATTACGACCGAGCGCAGCCAGGTCTCCCTGCTCCGGCGGGACAGAAAGCTACGCCCCGATTGGTTGCTGCTGATCTCCTACATGGCGCTGTCCGCTCTCGGGCTCATGATGATCTACACGGCATCGGCTCCCCGCCTGGAGGTGCTCGGGGTCAGCCCAACCCGTGAACTCGAGCAGCAGGCGGCGTTCGTGCTCATCGGTTTCATGGCGTTCGCCGTCGTCTCCCTGATCAGCATGACGACGATTCGACCCTGGGCATCGGCCATATACCTTGGCTCCATCGTCACCCTTGTTCTCGTGCTCAGTCCGCTTGGGTCCTCGGTGAAGGGGGCACAGCGGTGGATGCAGCTCGGGCCAATCCGGTTCCAGCCATCCGAGATAGCGAAACTCGCCGTCATCCTCGCTCTTGCGGCGCTGCTGTCGGCCGCCGCCAAGCCGATGCGATGGGATCGTATGGCACGGGCCGTCGCCCTCGTCGCCCTGCCGGCGGTGCTCATCTTCCTGCAACCGGACCTCGGGACGATGCTCACGTTCGGCTTCATCGCCGGCGTCATGATCTTCGTGGCTGGTGCAACGTGGCGACAGGTGGCGGCGCTGGTGGTCGTAGGTCTCATCGGGACGGTGGGCCTGTTCCAGGTGGGGGCGATCAAGGAGTACCAGATCACGAGACTGACGGCGTTTCTCGATCCGGTGTCCGATATTCTCAACACGCAGTACAACCAGTACCAGAGCCAGATCGCGATCGGTACCGGTGGGATATTCGGTAAGGGATTGTTCAACGGGACCCAGACGAATCTCCGCTTCGTTCCCGAACAGTCGAGCGACTTCATCTTCACGGCCGTCGGCGAGCAACTGGGATTCGTTGGGAGCCTCCTCGTGCTCGTGCTCTTCGGAATCATGATCTGGCGTGTGCTGGTGTCGGCGGCGAACGCTGCGACCCGGTTCGGACAGCTGGTCGCGACCGGCGTCGCTGCGCTCCTCGCCTTCCACGTGTTCGTCAACATCGGCATGACCGTTCGGCTGATGCCGGTCACCGGTCTTCCTCTGCCGTTCATGTCGTCGGGTGGCACCGTGTTCGTCATGATGAGCGTTGCTCTCGGACTTGCCCATTCGACCTGGCTGCGGCGTCCGACGCTTCCTATCGAGCGCTCCACAGCCTCCTAACGACGCACTCGGTCTACAGTCATCGTTCATGCACCGACGCTCCGAACAAGGCTGGATCGAAGTCATCGCGGGGCCGATGTTCTCGGGGAAAAGCGAAGAACTCATTCGCAGGGTGACGCGATACGGCATCGCCAGAATCCCCGTCCAGACCTTCAAACCCCAGATCGATACGCGGTACGCGACTGGTGAGGTCGTTTCGCACTCGAATCTCTCAGTTGAAGCGACCCCCGTCGTTGATTCGAGAGAACTGCTCCACGCTGTCGAAGATCGAACGATCGTGATCGGGATCGACGAGGGACAGTTCTTCGACGAGGGCCTCGTCGAAGTGGCAATCGATCTGGCCGCCGCCGGTAAGCAGTTGATCATCGCAGGGCTGGATCTCGACTACCTCGGTCGCCCGTTCGAACCGATTCCATCGTTGATGTTGCGAGCCGAGTACGTGACGAAGGCACTCGCCGTCTGCCACCGGTGCGGTGGCCCCGGCCTGTTCACCCAGCGAGTGGTCCAATCCGACGAGCTGGTTGTTCTCGGTGCCCAGGATGCCTACGAAGCCCGATGTCGCCGCTGCTACAACCCGGACGAAGCAAGGCAACAAGAGCTCGGATTCAGTAGATCAGTAGATCAGTAGACCAGTAGATCAGTTGATCGGCCGTGCTCTACTTGCTACTGCTCTACTGATCTACTCGGACCGATTGCCCCGGATTAGACACCGCTTCTTGCTACTCTCGTTTTCGAGACGATCGCAGAACGCGGTCGCCGTTTCCGACCTGGGACCATCGAGAAGCACACGCGCATGCTCAACGTCTACCGGCACTTCGCGACGATCGATCATCGAGATTTCGTCGTGCCCGACCTCACGTTGACGCCATTCGTGTACGAACCTCGCCGGATCCCGGGCACCTCGAAGGAGTTCACCGATGGGATTGTTCCGGAAGAAGTCCGCGCACGTTGTGCGTCGCGGATCTGCAACAGAGGAGCGCACGGTGCGCACGGTCGGCGGCGAGTCTGTCACCGTCCGCCGATTCTCGACCGCTGACACGCAGACCACCAGAGATCCGGCGAAGCAGAAGAGGCAGCCGAAACGGCAGCCGAAGAGACAGCAGCAGCAACAACGGACTGATGAGCGTCGTCGCCGCCGTCCCTCACATGTCGAGGTCTCCCCACCCCCGGATACAGCGCGCAAGCAGATGCTCGTTCGCACCATGCCTCACCAGACGCAGATCGTCGTTCTCGAAGGCCCGGTTCTCGTCGAGCACTACGTAGCCCGATCCGACAAACGATCCCTCGTCGGCAACGTCTACCTCGGCAAAGTCCGCAACGTTCTCCCCGGCATGGAGGCGGCGTTCATCGACTTCGGTGGAGGTAAGAACGGGGTCCTGTACGCCGGAGACGTGAACTACAGCGCATACGACCTGAACGGCAAGCCGAAGCGCATCGAGTCCGCTCTGCAACCGGGTGACCCTGTGCTCGTCCAGGTCGTCAAAGACGCCATGGGCCACAAGGGCGCACGCCTCACGAACCAGGTCAGCCTTGCCGGCCGCTACCTCGTCCTTGCCCCCGATGCACAGGTGAGGGGCATATCGCGACGCCTCCCGGACGACGAACGCCGGAGACTGCGTGAGCTCGTCGCCGAGTTCCGTCCCGAGGGGATGGGCGTCATCGTCAGAACCGCAGCTGAAGGTGCAACACCCGAAGACATCAAGTCGGACATCGATCGACTCAGTGAGATCTGGACCGGAATCGAGAAGGACATGAAGTCTGTCACGGCTCCCGCCCTCATCTACCAGGAGCCACCGCTCGTGATCCGGGTCATCCGCGAGCACTTCACGAGGGATTTCAAACGACTCATAGTGGACACTCGCAAGACACACGACCAGATTCTCTCGTATCTCGGGGGCACCGGGTCCGACCTGATCGAGAAGGTCCAACTGTACGGTGACGAGCTCCCGCTGTTCGAACGCTTCCACGTCGAGGATCAGCTCCGCAAGGCGCTCGACCGCAAGGTCTGGCTCCCGTCTGGTGGTCACCTCGTCATCGATCGGACCGAGGCGCTCACCGTCATCGACGTGAACACCGGTCGCTACGTCGGTCACTCGAACCTCGAGGACACGGTGCTGCAGAACAACCTCGAATCCGCTGAGGAGATCGCCCGTCAGCTGAGGCTCCGGGACATCGGTGGGATCATCGTGATCGACTTCATCGACATGGAGATCCAGAAGAACCAGGAGGCTGTGCTTCTCCGTCTGCGCGAACACCTCGCGAAGGACAAGATGCGCACCCAGGTCTTCGATGTCTCAAACCTCGGATTGGTCGAGATGACCCGCAAGAACGTGTCCGCCGGCCTCCTCGAGTCGTTCTCCGAGGTCTGCCCACGGTGCAGCGGGCGGGGCGTCCTCCTTCATGAGGAAGCGGCGACAACCGGGGTCCCGATGAAGGTCGATTCGGGAGACGCCGACAAGTCGTAGTCCGCCCTGGTCATAGGACGTCGTTCCGCTATCATGAGCGGGCGCTTCGCACGCGAAGTGTTTGTCCGCGCCGAGAGAGTCGGCTCGTCCACCACAAGTATTGAAGGATCATGTACGCCATCATTCGCGCCGGCGGCAAGCAGGCCAAAGTTCAAGAGGGCGACGTTATCGACGTCGAGCGCATCAAGGCCGATGGGGAAGTTGCGTTCACACCGCTCCTCATCGTCAACGATGACGGAAGCGTCATTTCCGACCGTATCGCTCTCGACAAGCTGACCGTGATGACGGAAGTCGTCGGTGATTCAACCGGTCCGAAGATCGACATCTTCAAGTACAAGAACAAGACCGGGTATCGGCGTCGCGCCGGTCACCGCCAGAAGTACACGCGCCTCGAGGTGAAGAAGATCGAACTCCCCGCAGCCAAGAAGAAGGCGGCGAAGAAGGCGGTCGATTCCGGCAAGAAGGCCGAGACGGCGAAGGCTGAGAAAGCATCCGCCGACACCGAGGCAAAGACCGAGACGAAGGAGGGCTGAGATGTCCAAAACCAAGGCAAGCGGCTCATCCAAGAACGGTCGCGATTCTGCAGCGCAGAGGCTCGGACCAAAGGTATTCGACGGTCAGATCGTCAACTCCGGTGCGATCATCGTCCGTCAGCGCGGAACGCGTATCCACCCCGGTGACAACGTCGGTCGCGGCGGAGACGACACGCTCTACGCGATGATCGAAGGCACCGTCGAGTACGGCACAAAGCGCGGCCGCCGCCAGGTATCAGTGATCGAGTAGATCAGTATCTCAGTAGATCAGATGGGGCGGTTCCACAGAGCCGCCCCTCTGTCATGTCTGGCGAACTCGGTGGATCTAGAAGCGTGTAGCTGAGAGATCTACTGCTCTACTGCTCTACTGGTCTACTGTCTCCCCATGGCTTCTTTCGTTGACTCTGTACGCCTGTTCGCACGCGGTGGCGCGGGCGGTGCAGGCGTTGCCTCGTTTCTGAAACGCAAAGGCAGGCCTCGCGGCCGACCCAACGGAGGGAACGGCGGAAAGGGCGGCGACGTCATACTTGTCACCGATCCTGGCATCGGCACGCTCCTGCGATACGATCGCAAGCCGCACTGGAAGGCCGGTGACGGAGAACACGCCGAAGGCGAGCTCCGGCATGGACGCAAGGGCGATGATCTCGAACTCATCGTGCCGCTCGGTACCGTTGTTCGCGATGAAGACGGTGTGCTGATGGCCGACCTGGTGGTAGCCGGCCAGCGCCTTGTCGTGGCTGAGGGGGGACGTGGTGGGCGGGGCAACGCATCTTTCGTGACACCGGACCGGAGAGCTCCGTCGTTCGCCGAGCAGGGGGAGTACGGAGAGGACCGGACGCTTCTGCTCGAACTGCAGCTCGTCGCAGATGGTGCTCTGATCGGCTATCCCAACTCCGGGAAGAGCACGCTCGTTGCCAGCGTGTCTGCTGCGAAGCCGAAGATCGCGGATTATCCGTTCACAACCCTCGTTCCGAATCTTGGTGTCGTCGTGATCGACGGACGTGAGTTCGTGTTGGCCGACATCCCCGGTCTCATCGAAGGGGCAGCGGAGGGCAAAGGACTCGGTCACGAGTTCCTCCGACACACGGAGCGTGCACGCGTCCTTGTTGTGCTCCTCGACCCGTCGGATCTCCAGACCGACTCGCCCGAACGCCAATACGACGTTCTCGTTCATGAACTCGAGTCACACTCGCCTGATCTCGCCGAGCGGCCCCGGGTCGTTGTCCTCAACAAGACGGACCTGCCTCGGGATCACGACACGGCATGGTCGAACGAAAGGGATTTCGAGCTGTTCGAGATCTCTGGAGTCACCGGCGATGGAGTAGCCGAGTTGTTGCACCGAATTGCCGATCTGACCGAACAGGCGCAGCGAGACGCACCGGATCGAGACAGCTTCGTTCTCCACCGTCCTCTCGGCGCCGCGTTCACGATCGACCGAAGGGGCGACGAGTGGGTGGTCGAAGGGAGAACGGCCGAGCGGGCCGTCAATCTCGACGATCTCACGAACCCGGACGCGGCCGACCTCGTGGCGAAGCGGCTTGTTGGGACCGGTATCGACGGAGCGCTCCGGGAAGCAGGAGTCGAGTCCGGTGACGACGTTCGTATCGGGACCCTGGTATTCACCTATGACCCGGATGCAGCTGCGACCGAGGATTCCGACCAGTGAGACATCCCATCGAGCGAGGTCTCCCGATCGTCGTCAAGATCGGTTCCTCCAGTCTGACGACGAGCGGTGGCCTCATCGACGAGGAAGCCATCGACCGGGTGGCGTCACAGATCGCGTGGCTCCGTCACGCCGGTCACCCGGCTGTGCTCGTGAGCTCGGGCGCGGTGGCTGCCGGTCTTCCCGCGCTGGGGGTCGTCGAACGACCAGGCGACCTGCCGGGCCTCCAGGCCGCTGCAGCCGTTGGCCAGAGCAAGCTGATCGAGCGCTATTCGCAGGTATTCGCGAAGCACGATCTCGTCGTCGGCCAGGTGCTCCTGACCCGCGATGTTCTCGCTGGTCGCGAACCGCACCTCCATGCGCGCGCAGCTCTCGAACGGCTGCTCAGTCTCGGTGTGATCCCCATTGTCAACGAGAACGACACGGTGATGGTCGACGAGCTCCGGTTCGGAGACAACGACCGGCTCGCCGCGATCGTGTCGCATCTCGTTAACGCAGGGCTCCTGATCATCCTCACCGACACTCCCGGTCTCTACGCGCACGATCCACGCCTCGTTGCCGAGCCCGAGCTTCTCAACGCCATCCGGCACACCGATGAGGTGCTTGATGGCCTGCACAGCAACACAGGCGGTGGCACATATGGATCAGGCGGCGTTGCGACGAAGGTCGCGGCAGCAAGGATGGCCGCGTTCTCGGGCATCCCGACGGTCGTGGTCGGTGCGGTCGAGCAGGATGCGGTTCGGCAGGCCGTCAGCGGTGCCGACGTCGGAACCTGGGTCGAACCCCGGGCCTCAGGTCTTGGAGCAAGACGCCTCTGGATCGCGTTCAGCCTCCCATCGCTTGGCGTGCTCACGATCGATGATGGCGCCGTCACAGCCCTCGTCGACGACGGCCGGTCGCTCCTCGCTGCCGGCGTAGTCGAAGTGAAGGGCGACTTCTCACGGGGACAGGCCGTCGAGATCCAGGACGAATCAGACCGCCTGATCGGAAAGGGATTGGCCGGACTCGCCGGTTCAACGCTCCGTGAGGTGCTCGGCCGCCACACGTCCATCGCAGGTGGTGCCGCGATCCACCGGGACGATCTGATCCTCCTCGTCTAGCGCACATGCGGTACGGCGTTCGAGTTGTCTTCGACCTCGACGCGTTCGGATACTCGCGTCGCTCACACTGACGATGCTGTCGTGTAGGTCGAAAGGCATGTTTGGGTCAACTCCGCCGGGCAATCGACCGATGACCTAGGCAAGGGTTCCACACCCATTCCATCGATTCCAAGGGGGGAATCGTGGCCAGAATGATCGCCATCGAAGACTCGCCGGTACTTCAGAGACTGCTCGCTATCACGATGCGGGACACGAGTATCGAAATTGAGGCATATCTCGACGGGTCCGGTGGCCTCGAGGCCGCTCTTGCGAACCCACCGGATCTCATCGTTCTCGACCTCGGCTTGCCCGACATGTCCGGGTGGGAGGTTCTCGAAGGCCTCCGCGCCGACCCCGCGACACTTGAGACACCGGTTGTCATCACGACAGGTGAGACCGAGGGGAGTGTTGCCCATCGGGCGGCGACACTCGATGCGGTAACGCTCGAGAAGCCATACACCGGTGCTGTGCTCCGTACGACGATTCAGATGCTGATCGACCAACGAATTGTGGCTGAGTCGCTTTCATGACCCTTCACGGGGGCGCCCACATCCGGTAGGTTGATAGGGCGGCGACGGCGATGGAGCAATGTGATTTCGCTTCTCGTGGCCGCACTACTGGCGACATCGATCGCTTCGCCATCCTGCGCGGGACTGGCCTGGCCGGTGTCCGGTGTCGTCGTTCGCGAGTTCCTTCCGACCGGCCGGTACAGAGGACACTGGGGAATCGACATCGCTGCTCCTGCAGGCACCCCGGTTCGCGCCGCCGGCGATGGGTACGTGTCGTTCAGCGGTGTGGTCGTGGGGAATCGAACCGTCACGGTCGATCACGGAGGGCTCCGGACGTCATACTCCTACCTCTCCGAGAGAACGGTCGAGAAGGGGGAGCGAGTACGCCTTGGAGACGCCGTCGGAGTGATCGGAGTTCACGACGAGAAGGATGCGCTCCACTTCTCGGTGCGCATCGGTGACCGCTATATCGACCCCCGAATCGCACTGCGATGCACGACGCAACCGTCCGGTGCGCTGTGGTTGCGTGCCATGGTCCCTGGGACTCCGTATCCTGGGCGCCATGCGAGCCATCTTCGGCGGTACATTCGATCCTCTTCACTTCGCTCACCTGGCGGCCGGCGAGGCCGCTCACGACCAACTGAGCATCGACACGGTCACCTTCATCCCCGCGGGCCGCCCATGGCAGAAGGCAGGGAGGGACGTATCCGAGGCCCGCCACCGGCTTCGCATGACCGAGTTGGCGCTCGAAGGTATCGAGTACTTCACGGTTGATGATCGGGAAGTACATCGGGACGGATGGACTGTCACAATCGACACCGTGGAGAGCTTCGATGAGGAGCGCATCGTCCTGATCGTCGGTGCCGATGCGGCCGGCGGCATTCCCACGTGGCACCGGGCGAAGGACCTGCTCGACCGGGTTCAGATCGCCGTTGTGCCCCGCCCCGGAGTGGAGCGAGCGGACGTCGAGAACGCCGTGCGGCGAGAGATCGCCTGGCTCGACATGCCGCCGATCGAACTGTCCGGAACCATGCTGAGAAGGCACGTGGCCGAAGGTCGATCGATTCGCTTCCTCGTGCCAGACCCCGTGTTGGACTATGTGATCGAGCACAACCTCTATCAGAAACCGTCCTGAACCACGGAGAACTCTCTCCTAGGATCAGGGCACACTCTCAGTAAGGAGTCCCTATCCCAGCCAACCAGCACGCCGAAACTGCAGCGCGTGCCGCTGCCGAAGCGATCATCGACAAGAAGGGCACTGATGTTGCCCTTCTCGACGTCTCAGATCTCTTGGTCATCACCGATGTATTCGTGATCGGAACCGGAACCTCGAACCGCCACGTGCGGAGCCTCGCCGACGACGTCGAGCATCGCCTCCGCGAACTCGGAGACCGGCCCGTCCGGAGGGAGGGCGCGGACTACGGCCGGTGGGTCTTGCTCGACTACGGCGACTTCGTCATCCACCTCTTCGATGCTGAAACACGCGAATTCTACGACCTCGAGCGGTTGTGGGCCGATGCGCCGCGAGTCGAGTTCACGGAACCCGCTGCTACGTCCGAGGCCTGATAGAATCCCGAATCTTCCGGGGCTGTAGCTCAGCCTGGCAGAGCACTTGACTGGCAGTCAAGGGG
>JAMBLK010000105.1 GCA_023336855.1 Actinomycetes bacterium | reverse complement strand
GATTTCGTCGTCGGTGAGCGTCCCCCCAAACGAAGGCATCCGGCTCTCCGGGAAGACGCTCTCGTCGCGTGTGAGGGAGAGAAGGAGGGCGTCCGAGTGGTGCCACGTATGTCCGGTGTTGTCATGAGGTGGGGGGCGGAGGCTCCCATCGGCGTTGCGGGTCTTCCAATCCGGGTCGCCGCTGAGATCCGCCCGGTGACATGAGGCGCAATATTGGCCGTAGGTCGCCTCCCCTTCCTTCACTCGGTCGACATCGAGTTGAGGAACGGGCGGAGCCTGGTCTGCCGCGGGCGGCACCGATGTCGGCAGCGGGGCCAGGGTCGAATCTGTGCTGGAGTTCGAGACACACGCCGACAGGATCAGAGCGGCAGCTATCGCCGGGGCCAGGTTCACGCTTCGCCGATCGATCATCGTGTTGACCTCAGGCCGTGGGGGTGCCGATACCGCCGTTGCAGCGACCGCCGGGCTCTGGTGCGTCGAATGAGCCTTCGAACTCGTTGACGAACTGGGCGAGGCGAGCGTCGTCAGCATCGATGAGTTCGAGTTGGTTCGCCCATGCCGTCACGATGATCGGCGAACCCTGACCGGCGACCGGACTCACGAGAACCTTGTCGAGTCCTCCGGTGAATCCTCTGAGCGTCCGCAGTTGGTCTTCTGCGAGACCGGGCTCGTAGGTGATCCACACGGCTCCGTGCTCGAGAGAATGAACGGCGTTCTCGGAGCGCACTTCGGCGTCGTAGAAGCCACAGTTCTGCCAAACGCCGTCGTGGGGCCCACCGGCGGGTACTTCACCGTCGTCGTGAAGGTCCCCGTCGACGTGCACGGCCGCAGCGACCGCCACCTGCTCGGTCCCGTCGGGGACGCCGCGGATCGCCGGATTGTTCAAGAATACGACGGCCACGAGACCGACGACCAGGGCCGTGCCACCGATCCAAACGAAGCGTTTGGGCCACGGTGAACTCCCGGCCGCCTGGGCCGGCGGCTTCTTGCCGCTCTGTCTGCTGGTTTTCGAACTCATCGTCTCCACTCCTTGTCAACGGTCGGGTCTTCACATCGGTCGCCTTCTACGAACATCAGGAACTATCGGGTTCTTCCGCGCCGGTCGTCACGTGAGGCTCTTACGGCGCATCGACATGGCATTCACCGCGACGATCACGGTCGAGAGCGACATGAGCAGGGCGCCGACCGCTGGGTTGAGCAGGATCCCCGCACCGATCCCGACACCAGCGGCTAGGGGGATCGCGATGACGTTGTAGCCGGTTGCCCACGCCAGGTTCTGGGTCATCTTGGATCGAGTGATCCGGGAGAGACGAAGGGCCCGAGCGACCCCCCGGGGGTCATCATCGACGAGCACGAGATCGGCGCTCTCGATCGCAACGTTCGTTCCGGCGCCGATGGCGATTCCGAGGTCGGCGCTGAGAAGCGACGGAGCATCGTTGATGCCGTCGCCGACGAACGCGACCTTGCCGCTCTCCTGAAGATCCGCGACGATCTTCGCCTTCTCGTCGGGCAGCACCCGTGCGTAGAAACGATCGATACCAACTTCGGCGGCAACGGTTCGGGCAACCGCCTCTGCGTCGCCGGTGATCATCACCGGAGTGATGTCCATCTCGACCAGAGACTGAATCGCGGCAGCGGCGGTGTCACGAACCTTGTCGGCCATGGCGAAGACAGCGACGACGCTGCCCGAGAAGATCAGGACGACGGCGGTGTCGCCGCGATCATCCGCACGGACCAGAGCGGCGAGCATCCCTGCCGACACGGTCGCGCCGAGATCGCCGGTCCACTCGGGTCGCCCGATCCAGAATTCCTCGCCGTCGACGAAGCCGTGCAGGCCGTATCCGGGTACCGCCGCAGCGTCCGTTGCAGTCCGGATCTCCAACTCCTCTTCCCGGGCGGCGTCCACGATCACCGTCGCGAGCGGATGCTCCGACACGCGTTCGAGCGCTGCTGCGATCCCGAGCGCCTCCAAGCGATCCATCGCGTCCACATCGACGGACGACAGAGCGAAACGTCCTTCAGTGAGCGTCCCGGTCTTGTCGAGCGCCACGAACGTGATGTCCCGACCTCGCTCGAACGCCTCCCGGTTGCGTACGAGCACACCGTTCTGGGCAGCCATCGTGGTGGCGTTCGCCGTCACCAACGGAATCGCAAGACCGAGCGCGTGAGGGCACGCGATCACGAGCACCGTCACGGTGCGTGTGACGGCAAAGGTCACCCCTGCGCCGACGCCGAGCCAGATGAAGAACGTTGGCGCAGCTACGCCGATCGCGATGATCGTGAGCCAGAACGCCGCCCTGTCGGCAAGCTCCTGGAAGCGGCTCCGGGACGCCTGCGCGTCCTGGACGAGGCGCATGATCTGTGACAGCGTCGTATCGTCGCCGGTGCGCGTCACCGCCACCGTGAGCGCACCCTCCCCGTTGATGGCACCGGAGACGATCTCGGAACCGGGTCGTTTCGAGACGGGTTTGGACTCGCCTGTCAAGAACGCCTCATTCATCGAGGAGCGCCCCTCGACGACGTCACCGTCGACGGGGACCTGCTCGCCGGGCCGAACCACGAACCGCTGCCCGATCTCGAGCTCCGATACCGCAACGTCGGTGATAGAGCCGTCTTCCGCGATCCGGTGAGCAACGTCGGGGACCATCGCCGCAAGCTCGTCCAGCGCCGACGACGCCGACACGATCGAACGCATCTCGACCCAGTGACCGAGTAGCATCACGTCGATCAGCGTCGCCAACTCCCAGTAGAAGTCGTCGCCGGGGAAGCCGAGGGTGACCGCCACGCTGTACGTGTATGCCACCGTGATCGCAACGGCGATCAGCGTCATCATCCCGGGACGCCGGTCCCGCCACTCCCGAACCGCGCCTTTCAGGAACGGCCCACCGCCGTAGAAGAACAACACCGTCGCCAACACCGGCGTGATCCACCCGGAACCCGGGAACGCAACCGCGTCGTATCCGAACCACTCCTGTATCTGCGGAGAGAAGTAGAGGATCGGGACCGTGAGCACGAGGCTGAACAACAACCGGTCACGGAACATGTTCGGCGAATGGCCCTCATGCTTGTCGTGAGCCCCATGATCCTCATGCGACGAGCCTCCGGAGGCACGATTCTGGGAATGCTCCTTGATGTCGGCATGTGCGTGTGGCGCCGTCTCAGTTTCGTTGTGTTCGTGTTTCATCTGGTTGAGCGGTCGCCCGCAGCCTCTTGAATCTGGCGGATTGTGGCGGTCATCACTCCGGTTCCGACACCGACAGATGCGTGATGCGCATCTGCGACGCCGGCATCTACGAGCCTAAGGCGTCGAGTCGGTGCCGGTACTCATCGGCGTCGATCTCACCGCGGGCGAATCGATCGGCGAGAATCGTCTCGGCGGATCGGGTAGTCGGGTCGAGCGCGGTGTCGCTCCGGCGGGGGACCACCTGAACGATGGCCCACACGAGCACGCCGACAATGACGAGTCCCACGATCCAGCCGAAGCCCATCATCCCCCACCCGAACCCGCTCATGTGGTCGAAACCGCCTGCATCAGCAATCACCTGTGCGAATGTCATTGTTCAATCCTCCTTCACGCTGTGTAGCGCACGTCGGCGAACATCCCGGCCTCGTAGTGGCCCGGGAGCAGGCAGACAACGTCGGTGAACAGCGTGGTGTCTTCCGGGAATGCTACAAAGATGGACGCTGTCGCTCCCGCATCGAGGAGCAGAACAAAGTCGCCGGTCTCTTCATGACCGCCCTCGCTCGAAGCTTCATCGTTGTCGTCGTGATCATCGTG